>DATKVA010000027.1:0-13959 GCA_035530315.1 Rhodanobacter sp.
CTGCCGCGGCGTTTCCGCGCGCGGGTGGAGTTGGTGGTCGATACGCCGGAGGCGGCGGAACGGGCCAGCGCCGCCGTATTGGAGACGCGGATCCGCGAATTGCGCGGCGAAATGGCCTGACCGCGGTTGCGAGCTAGGAGCCTGTCGGGCTTTGGTGGTCGAGGCGAGAATTCGGCTGTGTGAGGATAGACTACGACGCTTCGCCGGCCCATAGTGGTTCCATGGGCCAAGAAACGGCGGGAATCTGGACCGCACAGTCGGATTCGCAGCCCGGCCAACCAAAGTCCGACAGGCTCCTAGTGCAGCCAGCCGCCGATCACGACCAGCGCCACCACGCTCAGCCAGGTCAGCAAGGCGCGCAGCAGGGCGCTGCGCAGGCGTACCAGCTCGGTCAGGGGATCGTTGCATTCCTCGAAGCGGCCGTCGCAGGTTTCGATGTCTGTGAGCACGTCGGCCTGGGCGGCGGCGCCGAGAAAGCCCGGGCTGGCGCTGTACCAGCCGGTGCTCGTCGCCTGCTGGTGCCAGCGTTGCCAGGCACCGATCACGGCTTCCCAATGGCCGACCACCGCGAGGGTGAACACCAGCGCCTGCGCCGGCAGCCAATCCAGCGCGTTGGCCAGGTAGCGGGCACTGGTGCAACTGCCCGGGTCCAGCCGCAGCGAAACATCGCGGTACAGCGTCTGCGCCAGCCGGTACAGCAACGCGCCGACCGGGCCGAGCAGGAAAAACCAGAACAGCACGGCGAAGCGTCGGCGCAACGCGGCGTAGGCGATCGCCGCACCGAGCTTGGGCGAGTTCCAGGCGATCGCGACGCCATCGTCGGCCAGCGCCTGCGCCGCGGCTTCGCGGCTGGCGTCGTCCGGGGCGTTCAGGATCGTTTCCAGATCGGGCTCGAACTCGCGCGGGCCGAAGCAATACAGCAGCACCGCCAGCGAGAACAGCAGGTTGAGCAGTTCGCCGGTCGGGCTGTGGCCGAACCACCAGGAAAGCAGCAGGCAAACCAGCAACGGCGGCAGCAGGACCAGCAGCGCACGCCCGGTGCCGCTGGTGTCCGCCAGCTGTGCCACCCACTGTCTGAACCAGCCGTCCTTGCGCCAGCGCGCGAGCTGTGGCGTGACGTGCAGCAGTCCGAGGGCGATGAGGGCGACAAGCAGACGTATGGCCATGAAGGACAGTCTCGCGGGCAGAGCCTGCATTGTATGCGAGTGATCAGCGCACGGCAGCGGCCAGTTCGTCCAGATCCAGCCCGGCCCGCTGCTGCAGCCAGTACGCCAGCAACCGATACGATACCGACAGCGGCGGAGACGGCAGGAAGCTGCCGTCCCCCAGCCCGTCCACGATCTGCTGCGGCGTGAACCAGCGCGCATCCTCCAGTTCGTTGTCGCGCCGGGTGATCTGGCGCGATGTGGCGGTGGCCAGGAAACCCACCATCAGCGAGGCCGGCATCGGCCAGGGTTGCGAGGAGTGATAGCGCACTTCGTCGACGATCACGCCGGCTTCCTCGGCGACTTCGCGGCGCACCGCGTCTTCCAGCGACTCGCCCGGCTCGACGAAGCCGGCCAGGGTGGAATAGCGGCCGGGCGGCCAGCTGCCCTGGCGGCCGAGCAGGCAGGCGCCGTCGTGTTCGACCAGCATGATGACGGCCGCATCGGTGCGCGGAAAATGCAGGCGGCCGCAGTGCGGATTCGTGCATTGCGCGCGATGGCCGGCGCCGACCAGCTGCAGCGCCGTGCCGCAATGGGTGCAATGCCGCGTTTCGCGCTGCCAGTGCGACAAGCCCTTGGCGTAGGCAAACAGGCCGGCCTCGTCGGCCGGCAACAGCAGGCCGGCGGCGCGCAGGTTCATGCGGCGTGCGTCGAGTGCGGCTTCCAGCGCGTCGACCTGGCTGGCATCGCCCAGCGCCAGCATGAAATGCGGGCGCTGGTTGGCCATGCCGAGCAGGCTGGCGGGCAATGCGCCGAGCAACAGGTTGCGCTCGTTGGCGTCGAGCCAGCGCAACGCGTCGTGATCGCGCCGCATGAAGGCTTCGCCGGCCGGGTCCAGCAGCAGGTAGCGTGCTTCGGCCGAGCGTGCCTGCGCGGCGACCCAGTCCGGTTCGTCGCGACGTTCGGCGATCCGGTCCAGGATCAGGCTGAGCCCGGCAAAGGTGTTTGGACGCGGCGGCGTGGACCGATCCATGGAAACCACCCGCTCAGGCGGTGAACGACGAGCCGCAGCCGCAGGTGGTCTTGGCGTTCGGGTTGCTGATGACGAACTGCGCACCGCTGAGGCTTTCGGCGTAATCGATCTGCGCGCCGGTGAGGTACTGCAGCGACAGCGGATCGCACAGCAGGGTCACGCCTTCGCGCTCGATCGCGAGATCGTCCTCGGCCTGGGCCTCGTCGAAGGTGAAGCCGTACTGGAAACCCGAACAACCGCCACCGGTGATGTACACCCGCAGTTTCAGGGCCGGGTTGCCTTCTTCGGCAATCAGTTCATGCACCTTGCGCGCGGCCGCGCTGGTGAACACCAGCGGTTCGCCGCTGCTGCGGTAATCGGGAATGGCGACAAAAGTTTCCATAGCGCTCAAATGGGGATCGGGGTGCCTCGATGCAAGCATACTTCGCTTCAGGCAGGTACGGGTTCGTCCAGCACGTCCGGCGACGGCAGTTCACGCTGCACTTCGTCGGCATCGGCCTGGCGCGAAATGCGACCGTTGACCTGGGCGCCGGCCGCCATTTCCAGCGTGTGATAGCGCAGGTCGCCATCGATGCGCGCCTGCGCCGCCAGTTCCAGCCGGGCACTGATGTACACATCGCCGATGACATGGCCGTTGATCACGGCATGCGGCACGTGGATCTCGCCATGCACCTGGCCATGCTCGCTGAGGGTGAACATCGCATCCTCACCCTCGGCCTGCACCGTGCCTTCGATGCAGCCATCCAGGTGCAGGGCACCGCTGAAACGCAGGTCGCCGCGGATCAGCGTGCCCCGGGCGATCAGGCTGGTTTCATGGCAGTCGGTGCTGCGGCGATCGTTGCGTTTATTACGGTTGAACATCGTGATCCTCCTGGGCTGTGGTGATATTGCCGCTCAGAGCGTCGCTCCAGGCCACCGTGCGGGTAACCGGGCTGTCACCCCCGGGCTGAATGCGGATGCGCAGTCGCATCGGACGAAAGTCCGCAGGCAGCACGATGGTGCCGTGCAACTGCTGAAAATACATGAAGCGAAACGGCAGGCCGTCCTTTTGCGCGGCATCGCCAAGCGCGGTCCAGGCCAGCTGCACCACCTTGTCGCCGCGCAGGCCCTCCACGCTGACCGTTGCATTGCCGGTTATCACATCACCGCGCTTGGCATTCTGGGTCAGGCTGAGCGTGAGATTCCACCCGTGAGAATGTGCAATGGGTTGCAGTTTTACCTCCTGCACCTTCAGGCCATGGCGCTGGCTGTCGCCGCCGACCAGGCGCGAATAGAAACCCAGGTCGGCGCGCAGGCCGCTGATCTCCTCTTCGCGCTGCGCCAGCGTGCCGCGCAATGATCGGGTAGCCACGTCATTCACCTGTGCGGAGCGCTGCAGGTTGGCGACCTGCTGCTTCAGGTCGTCGATTTGCGCGCGCGCTGTGCGCAGCTGTCGGTGATCGGCGAAGGCCGGAGCAACGTGCCGGGTCAGCAAGCCGACCAACAGGCCGGTCAGCAGCAGGCTGGCCAGCCAGGCAAGGCCCAGCCATAGCCAGCGTCGACGGCTGCCGGGGGCATCATGTCTGCGCACAACAAAACGCGGTGGAGGTCGTGAAGCCATGCGCACAGTTCCGGACAAAGGCAGTGGTATAGCCCGGTACTTACGAAAGCGTCAAGGAACGACGGCACGCTTCAACGCGCCAGCTCCCCGTTCAGGCGGCCTCGCGGCCATCGTGTGGACCGTCGGGTGGAATCTCGGTGCCGTCGCGTGGCGGCACGGTGCCGAGTTCGACACTGAACAGGCTTTCCACCAGCGGTGCGAAGTGGCGCAGCGCGCGCTCGTAAACCTGTCGCTTGAAATTGACCACGTGTGCCGCCGGGTACCAGAAATCCACCCAGCGCCAGATATCGAACTCCGGCTTGTCGCAGGCGTCCAGCTTCAAGGCTTCCTCGCCGCCGACCAGCTTGAGCAGGAACCACACCTGCTTCTGACCGATGCAGGTGGGGCGCTGGTGGTGGCGCACATACCGGTTGGGCAGGCGATAACGCAGCCAACCATGGGTGGACGCGATCACCTCCACATGCTGCGGCGCAAGCCCGGTTTCCTCTTCCAGCTCGCGATACATCGCCTCCAGCGGTGTTTCGTCGGTGCGCATGCCGCCCTGCGGAAACTGCCAGCCATCGCGATTGATGCGGCGCGCCCAGAACAGCCGGCCGTCCGCGCCAAGCAGCACGATGCCAACATTCGGACGGTAGCCATCGACGTCGATCATTTCGCCTCCTGGCGCGGTCCGGCGTGGAATCCGCCGTTGAAACCGCATCCAGTCCTCTGCCGATTCAACCATAGCGCGTCAAGCCGCGGCAAGCATCGGCAGCGGCACCGGACTTGAACCGATCCGTCGACACGACTACACTGCCGCGCCCCGCCCTGATCCTCGCAAGCCGGCATGGCGGGCATCCCAAGGCTATGTAGCTCAGCCGGTTAGAGCACAGCACTCATAATGCTGGGGTCGGTGGTTCGAGTCCACCCATAGCCACCACTTCTTTCGGCGAATCAAGCCGTTGGATGATGCCAGATAACCCCGCGTAATGGCGGGTTTTTTTGTGCTTGGGGGATCCGGTGGCCGGCAAAATGACGCTCATTCGGATGGGGCGAGAGATGTGTGTTCACCCGCCAATTCTGGTCCCTGTGACCATTCTGTGACCAAACTTTGTGACCACGGCTCTTCGGATAGGCTCATTTTGAGCACAGCACTACTTTCCCTGCTGTGACCACCCAATGTGAGGAGGGTGGGTGACCCCTCAGCATGGAGTGTCCCGTGTCGACGACCTCCGGCAGGGTCAACCCTGCGTCCCTCGGAATCCGCACTCATTCAACACCTCGGCCACAATGCTGTGGCGGGTCATGTCGAAGATCGACGGCGCGTAGGTGAAAGATCGTTGGATCTTGGGATAAATATCGTAAGGTACCCAACCAATCCAATCGCAGCATATGAGAATCGTCGCTGTTCTACTGCTTAACATTGCGGCAGTGAAGGTAGAGCCATGCTCGATCGTGGAACCGAGGCAATTGCTCATGTGCGCCAGACCAGCGACGGCTGGCAGACGCACTCGCTCGACGGGCATCTGCGCGCGGTTGCCATGCTGGCCGATGCGTTTGCGTGCGGTTTCGGTGCCAGTGACTGGGCTCGGCTTGCTGGCCTGTGGCATGACTTGGGCAAATACGCCCCCGACTTTCAGCACTACATTCGCGACGCCAGCGGCTACGAGCGCGAGCAGGCGCACGTCGAGGAAGGTCGCGGCGTCGACGGCAAACCGCGCCAGCGTGTCGATCATTCCGCTGCAGGGGCGATCCATGCAGTCGATCGACTGGGAACTGCCGGCATCGTCATCGCCAACCTCATCGCTGCGCATCACGCTGGCTTGTACGATGCCACCGATTTGGAGCGTCGCCTGCAATCGCGTGACCGGCTCGACTTGGCGCTGAGTGCAACGCTTCCCTCCGGTGTTCTCGATTCCGGTAATGCGCCCGCACTCGCGGTGCCTGGTGGTGCCAGCGCGCCAGGGGCATATGCGCTTTGGCTGCGCATGCTGTTTTCCTGTCTCGTGGATGCCGATTTTCTCGACACCGAACGTTTCATGGACGAGGGAACCAAGGCCGGGCACCGTGCGGGTTTTCCGGCGTTTCCGACATTGAAAGTCGCTCTTGATCGGCATCTAACGGTGGTCGCGCAACAGTCCAAGCCCACTGCAGTCAACCGGCTGCGCGCCCAAGTGCTGCAGGATTGCCGCCGTGCCGCCGCCGAGCGAGCAGGACTTTTCTCGCTCACGGTGCCAACCGGTGGCGGCAAGACGCTCTCCAGCCTGGCCTTCGCATTCGATCATGCCGCGGTGCATGCGAAACGTCGCGTCATCTACGTGATTCCGTACACCAGCATCATCGAGCAGGCCGCCAAAGTATTTCGCGATGTGCTGGGCGATGCGGTGGTCGAGCATCATAGCAACGCCGATGCGGCTGGCGATGGGGAGACCAGCAAAAGCCGTCTCGCCAGTGAAAACTGGGATGCACCGGTGATCGTCACCACCAATGTGCAGTTTTTCGAATCGTTGTTCGCCGCGCGCACCAGCAGCTGCCGCAAATTGCACAATATCGTCGACAGCGTCGTCGTGCTGGACGAGGCACAGTTGCTGCCGCCGGCTTTCCTGCAGCCGATTCTCGACGTGCTCAACCTGCTCGCACGTCATTACGGCGTTACCGTACTGCTGTGCACCGCGACACAACCAGCACTGGGTACGAAACGCTATTTCGATGGCCGTGGCCTGCGTGGTCTCGACGATGTGCGAGAAATCATGCCCGATTCCGCAGCGCTCTATGCCGCATTGAAACGTGTCGAGGTGGCATTGCCGGAAGACTTCCATGCACGCCGTTCGTGGGTCGATGTCGCGCAAGAAATGGTTGGACACGACGATGTACTGGCCATCGTCAACCGCCGCACCGATGCGCGCGAACTGCACAGCAAGCTGCCGGAGGGCACGCTACATCTGTCCGGGTTGATGTGCGCTGCACACCGCACCAAGGTTATCGACACGATCAAGCAACGCCTCGAATCCCGGCATCGCGGCGAAGACAAGGAACCGCTTCGCGTGGTCAGCACCCAACTCGTCGAAGCCGGCGTCGATATCGATTTTCCTGTGGTCTATCGAGCACTCGCCGGTCTCGATTCGATCGCCCAGGCAGCCGGGCGATGTAATCGGGAAGGGCGGTTGTGCGATGCGAGTGGTCAGGCACGGCTCGGAAAGGTGGTCGTATTCGTGCCGGAAACCGCTGCCCCGCCCGGATTGTTGCGTCAGGGCGAGCAAGCTACCATCAGTCTGCTCACTGGCTACGTCGGCGACCCGCTCGATCATCAACTGTTCGAAGACTATTTCACGCAGCTCTATCGCGGCTGCGACCTGGACGAGAAGAAGATCGGCGACGAACTCGACCCCCACAAGTTCCGCCCCGGCACGCTCAACCTGCGCAGTGCCGCCGACAAATTCAGGCTGATCGACAACGAAGAATCCGGTTACCGCAGCGTGTATGTGCCGTATCGGCGCGATGCTGCCGATGAGGAGTTCGCAATAGCGGTCGGCACGCTGCGTAAGGATGGCGTACAACGATGGCTATTGCGAAAGTTGCAACGCTACAGCGTCAATCTGCCGGGGCGACAGTTCGATCTGCTGCTGCGACGGGGTGACCTTGATGAGGTGATTCCCGGCATCTTCGCGCTCAAGACAGATGCGCAATACGATGAATGCCTCGGGTTGCTGCTGAACGAACCGCTGTCACCCAGCCAGTTGTGCGCGTAATCACGTTACAGGGGATTCAAATGCAAGGATTCTGTCTCGATGTCTCCGGCGACTACGCCTGCTTCACGCGTCCGGAAATGAAGGTGGAGCGCGTCTCGTACGATGTGATCACACCGTCCGCGGCACGCGCGATCTTCGAGGCCATTCTGTGGAAGCCGGCAATCGCCTGGCACATCGAGCGCATCGAAGTGCTCAGCCCGATCCGCTGGATCAGCCTGCGCCGCAACGAAGTCGCTTCGGTGGCCTCTGCACGCAATGTGGAAGCCGCGATGCGCAACGGCAGTGGCCAGCTTGGCCTGTATGTTGAAGAGGAGCGCCAGCAGCGTGCCGGTTTGTTCCTGCGTGATGTGCGCTACCGCCTGCACGCTCGGTTCGAGCTGACGCCGCGTGCGGGCACTGGCGACACGCCGGCCAAGTTCGCGGAAATGTTTCGCCGTCGTGCGTTGGCGGGGCAGTGCGTCAACCAGCCTTATCTGGGCTGCCGCGAATTTGCTGCGAACGTCCGGCTGGTCACCAACCTCGCCGAGGAACCCGTGCCTTGCGAGGCGGCCAACGATGACCTTGGCTGGATGCTCTACGACCTCGACTACCACCATGCGGATAACCCGACACCGTTGTTCTTTCGTGCCCGCCTGGACAAGGGCGTGATGCAGGTGCCACGGCGCGACAGTGCGGAGGTGCGCGGATGATCCTGCAAGCGCTGCATCAACTGTACGAACGACGTGCCAACGCCAGCGACCCGGCAGAAAGACCGGCGCCGCTTGGTTTTGAAGAGAAGGAAATCCCGTTCGTGATCGAGATCGATCGCAACGGTCGATTGGTCAAGATCCGTGATACTAGGCGCATCGAAGGCAAGAAAAAAATCGCGCGCGCCGAGTTGGTGCCGCAGGGCGTCAAGAAAACCTCGGGAGTAGCAGCCAATCTGCTCTGGGATCCTGCCGAATATGTGCTTGGCATCGACGTGGAGGTCAAAGGCAAGGTCGGCAAGCCCGAACGTGTTCGCGAACAGCATGTTGCGTTTCGTAATCGCGTCCTGTCGCTACCGGAAGTTGTTTTGCAGGATGCCGGTGTTGCCGCCGTCGTTGCCTTCCTCGACGCGATCGATTTGGATGCGTTGGTACACGAGGCCGTGTGGGAGGAAATCCGTACCACCAATCCACTGTTGAGTTTCCGATTGCAGGGTGATGCCGAGTTGGTCTGCCAGCGTTCAGCGGTGCGCCAGGCATGGCTGGACTGCGCGAGCAGCGACGTGTCGGACGGTACCTGCCTGATCACCGGAGAAAGTGCCGCCATTGAGCGTCTGCACAGTGCCATTAAAGGCGTATGGGGCGCGCAGAGTTCCGGTGCCAATATTGTTTCGTTCAACCTTGATGCGTTCAGTTCCTACGGCAAGCAGCAAGGGGCCAACGCGCCGATTGGCAAGAACGCCGCTGCCATGTACACCACCGCGCTCAATGATTTGCTCGCGCGCGATTCGCGTCAGCGCATCCAGGTGGGGGATGCGTCTACCGTATTCTGGTCAGAACAGAAGAGTGCGCTTGAGGACGATTTCGCACTGCTGTTCGGCGAGCCTGGCAAGGACGATCCGGCCCGTGACATCGACAGGCTAAAAGCACTGTATCAATCGATACTCAGCGGTAAATATGTTGAGGATGCAGGTGCAGCCACACGTTTCTATGTGCTTGGGCTTGCCCCCAATGCAGCACGCATCTCGGTGCGGTTCTGGCATGTCGACACCGTCGCCGGATGTACGGACAAGGTCGCACAGCACTTTCGCGACATTGCCATGGTGCATGCGCCGCATGAGCCTGATACACCCAGCTTGTTTCGATTGCTGGCGTCATGCGCCGCCCAAGGCAAGGCCGACAATATTCCGCCCAATCTCAATGGCGATGTGATGCGCGCCATTCTGGGCGGCGCGCCGTACCCGCAGTCTTGGCTGCAGGCGGCGCTTCGGCGCTGCCGTGCGGAGCAGGAAGTAAGTTACCTACGCGCCGCAGTCATCAAAGCCTGTCTCAATCGCTCGATCCGCAGCCGGCATACCGGCGAAAAGGAGCTGACCGTGTCCCTGGATGAAACCAACCCGAATGTCGCCTACCGGCTCGGCCGACTGTTTGCCGCGCTCGAGAAAATTCAGGAAGAAGCGAACCCTGGTCTCAACGCCACCATCCGCGAGCGCTATTACGGCGCTGCGTGCAGTGCCCCGGTGACGGTATTCAGCACGTTGCTGCGCTTGAAAAACCATCATCTGGCCAAGCTCGACAGTCGCGGCCGCGCCACCCATTTCGAGCGACTGATCGGTGAGATCGTGGGCGGCATTGCGGATTTTCCGGCGCAACTCGCGCTGGCCGATCAAGCCCGCTTCGCCATTGGCTACTACCACCAGCGCCAGGCTTTCTATAGCAAGACCGACAAAACCAACGATAACCAGGGAGAGATCGCATGAGCCTCGAAAACCGCTACGACTTCGTGTTGCTGTTCGACGTGCAGGACGGCAACCCCAATGGCGATCCAGATGCCGGCAACCTGCCGCGCCTGGATGCCGAGAGCGGCCGCGGTCTGGTCACGGATGTCTGCCTCAAGCGCAAGCTACGCAACTACGTCGGCCTGGTGAAGGGTGAGCAGCCGCCGTTCGAGATCTACGTCAAGGAGAAGGCCGTCCTCAACAACCAGCACGAACGTGCCTATAAGGCGCTGGACATCACGCTAGACGCCGATGCCAAGAAGCGAAAGAGCGGCGGCCAGGACAATGTGAGCAAAGCACGTCAATGGATGTGTCAGAACTTCTTTGATGTGCGCACTTTCGGTGCCGTCATGTCCACTGGCGTCAATTGCGGGCAGGTTCGCGGGCCGGTGCAGCTGACCTTCGCCCGCTCGGTGGATCCTATCGTCGTGCTGGAGCATTCCATTACCCGCATGGCGGTAACTACGGAAGCTGAAGCCGAGAAGCAGGATGGTGATAACCGCACCATGGGCCGAAAGCACACCGTGCCCTACGGCCTTTACGTTGCGCATGGTTTCGTCTCAGCCTTCTTGGCCGACCAGACTGAATTTTCCGAGGAGGATCTGCAATTGCTGTGGCAAGGTCTGAGCCAGATGTTCGAACACGATCGTTCGGCGGCGCGCGGCCAGATGGCGACACGTGGCCTGTACGTTTTCAAGCATTCCTCGAAGCTGGGCAATGCGCCGGCGCACGCCTTGTTTGAACGCATCACTGCGAAGCTCAATGATGGCGTTGTCGCGCCACGCGCTTTCTCTGATTACGCTGTCAGCGTGAATGAGGCCTCGCTACCCAACGGGATCACGTTGCAACGCATGGTCGGATGACGGTGCCCGGCGAGGATGCTTGGATGCAACGTTCACGCTACCTCGGCGTACTCGCCCTGGCGATAGCGCTGGGGCGCATCGGGAGCTGCGGGCCATGTCGATCAAAATGCCATCAAAGCGTGGTGTGGACGAGAGCGGCATGAGTTCCGATCCAGGCAACCCCATACCCATTTCGGCTCTGCAGCATTGGAGTTATTGCCCGCGCCAGTGTGCCCTGATCCACGTCGAGCAGGTATTTGCCGACAACCTGCACACGGCGCGCGGCAATGCGGTACATGCGCTGGTCGATGAGCCTGGCGCGGAACGTTCGGGTACGGTTCGTATCGAGCGCGCCATGCCGCTGTGGTGCGATTGGCTTGGCTTGGTCGGCAAGGCCGATCTGGTCGAGTTTGCACGTGACGGAACGGCGTATCCGGTGGAGTACAAACACGGTCCGCGCCGCAAGCATGCGCACGACGAGCTTCAATTGGCGGCGCAGGCGCTGTGCCTGGAAGAAATGACCGGCAAGCAGGTATCCAATGGAGCAATTTTCCATTTCAGTTCGCGGCGACGACGGGAAGTGCAGATCGACGATACGCTACGCCGTGATGTCGAACAGGCGGTAGTTGCGGTGCGCGCATTGATCGCTGCCACTGCGCTGCCGCCGCCGGCCAACGATGTACGCTGCCGCAACTGTTCATTGATCGAGCTGTGTCAGCCCAAGGTGCTTGCGGAAACTCGGCGCTATCACACGCTGCTTGGAGAGTTGTTCGAGACACGATGAGCGCCTACACACTACTCAATACCCTGTACGTCATGACGGCTGGTAGCTACCTGCACCTCGACAACGACACCGTGCGTATCGAAATCGAACGCGAAACGAAGTTGCGCGTACCGCTGCACCATCTGGGAAGCATCGTCACGTTAGGCGATATCCTGATGTCGCCGGCATTGATCGGGCGCTGCGCTACAGATGGCATTGGCCTGACCTTGCTCGATCGAAACGGCCGCTTCCGCGCGCGCGTGGAAGGGCCGATCAGCGGCAATGTGCTGCTCCGTCAGGCGCAGCACGAAGCGGCACGAGACCCGCAGCGTGCACTTGTCCTTGCGCGCAATCTTATCGGTGGCAAATTGCGCAACAGCCGCAATGTTCTGCAACGCGGCGCACGTGAGGCCAAGAATGACGATGACCGCCAATGGTTGGATGCCGCCGTCGTCAAGTTCGAAGCCTCATTGCGGGCAGCGGCCGCCGCGGTCGATCTGGATACGTTGCGTGGAGTAGAGGGCGAGGCGGCACGAACCTATTTTGGCGCGGTCAACCGCATGATTCGTTCCGACCTGCGCGAATCGTTCGCGCTCGACGGCCGCAGTCGCCGACCGCCGCGCGATCGCTTCAACGCGCTGTTGTCGTACATCTATACGATGCTCACGCATGATTGCCACAGTGCGCTTGAGACCGTTGGCCTCGATCCGCAATTGGGATTCCTGCACGCGCTGCGACCCGGGCGGCCGGCGTTGGCATTGGATCTGGTGGAAGAATTCCGCTCGGTACTTGCCGATCGTCTCGCGCTCACCTTGATCAATCGCGGTCAATTGAAAACAGACGACTTCCGCATCACCGAGGGTGGCGGGGTATTACTCGCGGACGATGCACGTCGTTCGATCAGCATTGCCTGGCAGGAAAAGAAACAGGAAACGCTCACTCACCCGTTACTGGAAACCGAAGTACCCTTGGGTTTGCTTCCACAGATCCAGGCGCGGCTGCTGGCGCGCACCTTGCGCGGCGAAACCGAAGCCTACCTGCCGTTCCTTGCGCGCTAAGCCATGCTCGTCATCGTCTGCTACGACGTCTCCACCGAAACGCGCGCCGGCCGAAGGCGCTTGCGCCAAGTCGCGCGCGCTTGCGAGGCGGTCGGCCAACGCGTGCAACAATCGGTATTCGAATGTCGCGCGGACGCAATGCAGATCGAAGAGTTGGAACGCTGCCTGCTGGACATCATCAACCTGCAAGAGGACTGTCTGCGTTTCTACCGCCTCACCGAACCCGTCGACCTGCACATCAAGGAGTTCGGCAAGTTCAAGGCCGTCGATTTCGATAAGCCATTGGTTGTCTGACGCCAATGCGCGAACCCCCAGTGACCTCGAAAACCCGGCCCCTTTCGCGCTCGAGCGGAACCCGCGCCCCGTCTCATTCTGCTCATTGCCGAATGGGTGTTGGCCGTGCAAAATCAAATGAGCCGCACCGGTTCGCGCAAACTCCGCCAAATTTGTCGACGGGACAATGCGTTGCCGCCACGGCGTCGCCCGCTCATTCGTGAGCGGGCGTGGATTGAAACGCGGCATTCTCGGCGGCAAGCCGCGCGGCCTCTTGTCGCCCGCTCATTCGTGAGCGGGCGTGGATTGAAACCAGGTTAATCGACGCCGGGCAACTTGTGCTGAAGGTCGCCCGCTCATTCGTGAGCGGGCGTGGATTGAAACATACCAACCCCTCCGCCTTGTCCACCTGCGACTGGTCGCCCGCTCATTCGTGAGCGGGCGTGGATTGAAACATGATCAGGTCGCCTGCGATCTGCATGATCTCCGGGTCGCCCGCTCATTCGTGAGCGGGCGTGGATTGAAACCCTCGCGTTCGGCGCGCTCCTTCGCGGCCTGTTCGGTCGCCCGCTCATTCGTGAGCGGGCGTGGATTGAAACCTGCATCGAGGGGCGCAGCATGAAAAAGAGCCAGGTCGCCCGCTCATTCGTGAGCGGGCGTGGATTGAAACAAAATGTCCGACGCCAGCATTGAGGGATTTTGCCGCGAAACACACCGCTGGAAATCCGTCGAGCGGCCGAAACCGAAGCTCGAATCCATCAAGTAAACCCCCGGCTTGCGTTGGCAGCCCCTAACCCCAGGATATGCCGATGCAGATCCCGCATGACGTACAAACTGAACTGGCGAAAGCCTCACCATCCATTGGGGCGGCTGCATTGACCGTTTTTGGCGTCTCTCTCCCCGATATAGTGCAAATTACGGCACTGATATACACACTGGGCCTCATCGCACAGCAGGTTTACAGATTGATGCGCTGGTTTCGCCAGCGGCGTGACGCAAAGTGACCGCATTTGACGACGCCTTCGCCGCTCTACTCGGCAACGAAGGCGGCTA
>DATKVA010000028.1:0-9111 GCA_035530315.1 Rhodanobacter sp.
ATCGCCGACCCGATGCAGTCCCATGCGCTGGACGAAATCAAGTTCCACTCCAATTGCATGGTCGAACCGGTGCTGGTCGAGCGCGGCTCGCTGCAACGGGTGATCGAAAGCCTGCTCAACAACATGCGCGACACCATGCCCGACATGGGCGGCGGCGATCTTGACGAGCTCGATCTTGAAGTCGGCGACCCCGAAGCCGAGGCGACCGGCTTCGATGCCACTACGAACGACGATGCGCCGGTGGTGAAGTTCATCAACAAGATCCTGCTCGATGCGATCCGCCGCGGCGCATCGGACATCCATTTCGAGCCGTTCGAAACCATGTATCGGGTGCGTTTGCGCATGGACGGCATGCTGCGTGCCGTTTCCACGCCACCGCTGAAAATGGCCAACCGCATCTCCTCGCGCCTGAAGGTGATGGCGCAGCTGGATATCGCCGAGAAGCGCGTGCCGCAGGATGGCCGCATCAAGCTCAACCTGTCCAAGACCCGTTCGATCGACTTTCGCGTGAGCTCGCTGCCGACGCTGTTCGGCGAAAAGATCGTGCTGCGCATCCTGGATGCCACCTCGGCGAAGATCGGCATCGAAAAACTCGGCTACGAGCCGGACCAGCAGAAACTCTACATCGATGCATTGCACAAGCCTTACGGCATGGTGCTGGTCACCGGCCCGACCGGCTCGGGCAAGACCGTGTCGCTGTATACCGGTTTGAACATGCTCAACACCGCCGAGCGCAACATCTCGACGGTCGAGGATCCGGTGGAAATCCGTGTCGAGGGCATCAACCAGGTGCAGCAGAACGTGAAGCGCGGCATGACCTTCGCCTCCGCGCTGCGCTCGTTCCTGCGCCAGGATCCGGACGTGATCATGGTCGGCGAGATCCGTGACCTGGAAACCGCCGAAATCGCGATCAAGGCCGCGCAGACCGGCCACATGGTGCTGTCCACGCTGCACACCAACGATGCCCCGCTGACCATCGCACGCCTGATGAACATGGGTATTGCCCCGTACAACATCACCTCGTCGGTCACCCTGATCATCGCCCAGCGCCTGGCGCGACGACTGCACGACTGCAAGAAGCCGCAGAATCTGCCGCCGGAGTTGCTGCTCAAGGCCGGTTTCAGCCGGGCCGACATCGATGCCGGCCTGACTATCTACGAACCGGTTGGCTGCGATGGCTGCAACGAGGGCTACAAGGGCCGCGTCGGCATCTATCAGGTGATGCCGATGATCGAGGAGATCCAGAAAATCGTGCTCAATGGCGGCAACGCACTGCAGATCGCCGAAGTGGCTCGCGCCGCCGGGGTGAATGACCTGCGCGCGTCGGCCTTGCTCAAGGTGAAGAACGGCCTGACCAGTCTGGCCGAAATCGACCGCGTGACCACGGAATGACGAAGGATCCGGGAAGGCCGCCACATCGAACTTGCGTTCGGCACCACGTTTTGAAGCGCTGAAAGTCGCTTAAGCTGTATAAATATCAAGTCAGCCGCCGACTTTGGCGGACCTGGACAAGAACCACTGGGGGAAGATGCGCATGGCTACGGCTACCGCTACCGCAAACAAGGCACGCGCGCTCGGCGCCCAACGTGCCGCAGTCAGCCAATTGACCACCTACGAGTGGGTCGCGCTGGACAAGCGCGGCAAACGCATGAAAGGCGAGATGCCGGCCAAGAACGCCTCGCTGGTCAAGGCGGAATTGCGCCGCCAGGGCATGAACCCGCAAACCGTGCGGGAACGCGCCAAGCCCCTGTTCGGCTCGACCGGCAGCACGGTCAAACCCGGCGATGTGGCGGTATTCAGCCGGCAGATCGCCACCATGATGGCTTCCGGCGTGCCGATGGTGCAGTCGTTCGACATCATCGCCGACGGCCAGAAGAACGTCCGCTTCAAGAACATCCTGCTGGACGTGAAACAGGATATCGAAGGCGGCTCGGCGCTGCACGAGGCACTGGCTCGCCACCCGGTACAGTTCGACGAGCTTTACCGCAACCTGGTGCATGCCGGCGAGACATCCGGCGTGCTCGATACCGTGCTGGATACCGTCGCCACCTACAAGGAGCGCACGGAGGCCATCAAGAAAAAGATCAAGAAGGCCCTGTTCTACCCGATGATGGTGCTGGCCGTGGTGTTCATGGTCGTGCTGATCATGCTGCTGTTCGTGGTGCCGGTGTTCGCCAAGACCTTCCAGGACGCCGGTGCCCAGCTGCCGGCCCCGACCCAGCTGCTGGTCACCGCCTCGGAGTTCATGCAGAGCTACTGGTGGCTGATCATCGGTATCATCGTCGGTGGCGTCGCCGCGCTGATCTTCGCCAAGAAACGCTCGCTGAAGTTCGCCCATTTCCTCGACCGGATGGCGCTGAAAATGCCGGTGATGGGCAATATCGTGCGCAACTCGGCGATCGCGCGCTTCGCCCGCACGCTGGGCGTCACGTTCCGTGCCGGCGTGCCGCTGGTGGAGGCGCTCGATGCGGTGGCCGGCGCCACCGGCAGCGTGGTGTATGGCGACGCCGTGCGCCAGATGCGCGAGGACATCGCGGTAGGCCATCAGCTGCAACTGGCGATGAAGCAGACCAACCTGTTTCCGAACATGGTGGTGCAGATGACCGCGATCGGCGAGGAATCCGGTGCGCTGGACAACATGCTGTTCAAGGTGGCCGAGTTCTACGAGGAAGAAGTGAGCAACGCGGTCGACACCCTGTCCACCCTGCTCGAACCGATCATCATGGTGGTACTCGGCACACTGGTCGGCGGCATGGTGGTCGCGTTGTACCTGCCGATCTTCAAGCTCGCCGGCACGTTCTAGCACTTGAGCCCCTCTCCTTCCGGGAGAGGGGTTGGGGAGAGGGTTCGCTCGAAGCGATGGGTCACAAACCACCCCTACCCACCCAAACGTTAGCCTCAGCCAGGTCGCTGAGAACTACCGGCACAGATGCCGAATGCAAGCTCTGGTATCACTTGCGCGCGCGACGCCTGGGCAGATTCAAATTTCGCCGTCAACATCCCATACCGCCGTATGTCGCGGACTTTTACTGCGACGAGCTCAAGTTGGTCATCGAGCTCGATGGTTCGCAACACAACGAGGAGAGTGACCTTACGCGCACACTCGCGCTGCAGCGCCAAGGTTTGTTTGTCCTGAGATTCTGGGACAATCAGGTGTTGCAGGAAATCGAGGCGGTGCTTGAGGCAATTCTGGATTTCGCGCAAGACCGCACCCTCTCCCCAACCCCTCTCCCGGAGGGAGAGGGGCATCAAGAGCTTTGAACCCAGGCCTACGCATGCTCGAACTTTCCCTCGCTTCATGGACAGCCCTGGCCGGTGTACTGGGCCTGGTGATCGGCAGCTTTCTCAACGTGGTGATCCTGCGGCTGCCCGAACGCATGGCAGCCGGATGGCGGCAGGAGGCACGCGAAATCCTTGAGTTGGAGCTCGACCCGGCGCCGCTGCCGCCGGGGATCGTGCGCGAGCCTTCGCACTGCCCGCAGTGCAAGCACCCGCTGTCGGCGCTGGACAATATCCCGCTGTTCGGCTGGCTGCTGCTGCGCGGGCGCTGTCGCTACTGCAAGGCGAAAATCTCGATCCAGTATCCGCTGGTGGAGTTGCTCAGCGGCGTGCTGAGCGCGGTGGTCGTGTGGAAGTTCGGGCCGTCGTGGCATGCGCTGGCGGGGCTGGTGCTTACCTGGACCTTGATTGCGCTGTCCGGCATCGATTTGCGTACCCAGCTGCTGCCCGACCAGCTGACGTTGCCGCTGTTGTGGCTGGGCCTGTTGCTGGCGCTGCTGCCGATGATGGTCGACGCCGAGTCGGCGATCATCGGTGCGGCCATCGGTTACCTGAGCCTGTGGAGCGTGTACTGGCTGTTCAAGCTGCTGACCGGCAAGGAAGGCATGGGTTATGGCGACTTCAAGCTGCTTGCCGCGCTGGGTGCATGGATGGGGCCGGTGGCGCTGTTGCCGATGATCCTGTTGTCCTCGCTGATCGGCGCGCTGGTCGGCGGCAGCCTGATCGTGCTGCGCCGGCACCGGCGCGAGATCCCGATGCCGTTCGGCCCCTTCATCGCGGCCGCCGGCTGGGTCTGGCTGGTCGCCGGCCACGAGCTGCTGCAGGGCTACATGCACGTGACCGGCATGCGATGAGCGGACTCGCGCGCGCCCGGGTCATCGCGTTGACCGGCGGCGTCGCCGCCGGCAAGAGTGCGGTGGCACGGCGCTTCGAGGCGCTGGGCATCCACGTGCACGATGCCGACGTGGCAGCACGCGAGGTGGTCGAGCCGGGTACGCCGGGACTGGCTGCCGTGGTGGATGCGTTTGGCGCCGACGTGCTGGACGCCTCCGGCCGGTTGGATCGGCCTGCCATGCGCCAGCGCGTGTTTGCCGATCCCGCGGCGCGGCGCGCACTGGAGGCGATCATCCACCCGCGCGTGCGGCAATGGCTGCTGGATCGCGCGCGGGCCGAGCGCGGGCCGTACTGCCTGCTGGCGATCCCCCTGTTGGCCGAAAACATCGGGCACTACCGCTGGGTCGATCATGTGCTGCTGGTCGATGCGCCCGAACCCGTGCAGCTCGCCAGGCTGATGGCCCGCGACGGCATCGACGAGTCGCTGGCCCGGCGCATGCTGGCCCATCAGGCCACCCGCGCCGAGCGCCTCGCGCTGGCCGACGACGTGATCGTGAACGACGGCGACGAAGCCGCGCTGGACGCCGCCGTGGCTGCGCTGCATCAACGCTACCTGTCCCTGCCGATCCCGTCGTAGGAGCGCACCCTGTGCGCGAATGCTCTAGTCACCATTGATGCATAGAGCTTTCGCGCACAGGGTGCGCTCCTACGGGTTTTGAGCCAGCCAGGCTTGCAACGCTTGCAGGATCTCCCGGTCGGCCGGTGCCAGAATCGCCGGGTCGACCTGCGCCGGCATCTGCCACTGCAGTGCCTGGCCGTCCAGCGACTGCGGCGAGCCTTGCCATGGGCGAACCAGCCACGCATCCAGCAGCAACGCCCGCCCGGCATGGCGCCAGGGCACCTGGATCAACGGTTCGGCACGTTGCAGCACGATGCCCAGCTCTTCCATCAGCTCGCGTGCCAAACCATCCAGTGGCGCCTCACCGGGTTCCAGCTTGCCGCCGGGAAACTCCCACATGCCAGCCAGATGCTTGCCGGGGGGCCGCTGCGCCAGCAACACGTGCCCGTCCGCATCGAGCATGACGCCCGCCATCACATGCATGTCAGGGCATCAACTGTTGCGCAGGTACTCGACCATGTCGAAGGGGTAGGCGTGCTCGGCGTCTGCCGCGTGATGCACGCGCGAGACCTCGGTCCACTCGCTGAAATGCACGCCGGGAAAGTACGTATCGGCGCCGTCGATCGCCGTACCGACCCAGGTCAGATACATGCGCCGGGCGCGCGGCAAGGCTTCGGAAAACACCTGGCCGCCGCCGATCACCATCAGGCCGGTATTGCCGCAGCGCGCCTGTGCCTCCTCGATCGAGCGCACCGTGATCTGGCCGGGAAACGGCGCTTCGTGCCGGCGCGAAAGCACCAGGTTGACCCGGCCCGGCAGCGCGCGGCCGATCGACACGGCCGTGTTGTAACCCATCAGCACGTTCTTGCCGCTGGTCAGCGTCTTGAACCAGCGCAGGTCGTCCGGCAGATGCCAGGGTAGCTGGCCCTTGCGGCCGATGGCGAGGTTTTCGTCGAGTGCGGCAATCAGCGAAATGGCCATAAGAATCCTTGGGAAACGTGCGTGGAGATGACGCTGAAGACAATGCCGAATGTTAGCAGGGTGCGGCCCGATCGCGGGTCGCGTTGCGGGTAACGGCAGGAGCGCACCGAAGTGCGCGAAAGCGCTGTGTAGGAGCGGCTTCAGCCGCGATGCTCTTGGCTTGGTTCAGAGGAAGAGCATCGCGACTGAAGTCGCTCCTACTAAAGAAGCCGGTCCCGCAGGATCGCACAAGGTGCGCCCCTACACCGCTACCGCGGCCTTGATCGCCGGATGCGGGGCGTAGCCCTCGATCGCGATGTCCTCGTAGCGGAAATCGTCGATCGATCGCACTTGCTCGTTGAGCCGCAGACGCGGCAACGGGCGGGGCTCGCGGCTGAGCTGCAGGCGCGCCTGCTCGACATGGTTGTTGTACAGATGCGCATCGCCCAGCGTATGCACGAAATCGCCCACGCCCAGCCCGCACACCTGCGCCACCATGTGGGTCAGCAGCGCGTAGCTGGCGATGTTGAACGGCACGCCGAGAAAGATGTCGCCCGAGCGCTGGTACAGCTGGCAGCTCAGCTTGCCGCCCGCCACATAGAACTGGAACAGGCTGTGGCACGGCAGCAGCGCCATCTTCGGCAATTCGCCGACATTCCACGCGCTGACGATCAGCCGGCGCGAATCGGGGTTGCGCCGGATCTCCTCGATGACCCCGGCGATCTGGTCGATCACGCCGCCATCGGCGGTGGGCCAGGCACGCCACTGCTGGCCGTAGACCGGGCCGAGATCGCCGTTGGCATCGGCCCATTCGTCCCAGATGCGCACGCCATGCTCTTTCAGGTAGGCGATGTTGGTGTCGCCACGCAGAAACCAGATCAGCTCGTGCACGATCGATTTCAGGTGCAGCTTCTTGGTGGTGACCAGCGGGAACCCCTCGGCCAGATCGAAGCGCATCTGCCAGCCGAACACGCTGCGCGTACCGGTGCCCGTGCGGTCGCCCTTTTCGACGCCGTGGTCGAGGACGTGACGGAGCAAGTCGAGGTAGGCGCGCATCTTTCAAGTATATGCGTAGGAGCGCACCCTGTGCGCGAAAAGCTTTGCCCTCACAAAAGCTTTTCGCGCACAGGGTGCGCTCCTACGGTTTCGCCGGCGTGGCTAGCGGCAGGGTGGGTGCGCGGCGCGCCAGCACCAGCAGCCACACGCCGACCACGATCAGCGGCAGCGACTGCAGCTGCCCCATGGTTACCCACGTGGTGCCCAGCAGATAACCGAGCTGCGGGTCGGGCAGCCGCACGAACTCCACCGCGATGCGGAAGCAGCCGTACATCAGCGCGAACAGGCCCGACAGCAGATAACGTGGCCGCGGCTTCATCGACACCAGCCACAGCACGACGAACATCACCACCCCTTCGAGCGCCAATTCGTACAGCTCCGAAGGGTGCCGCGCCAGGCCGCCGAACTGCTGCCATTGCTGCAGCAGCGCCGGATGGCTGCTCACATAGGCCACGTCGTCGGCATGCGCATGCGGAAAGATCATGCCCCACGGCAGCGAGGTCGGCTTGCCCCACAGCTCACCGTTGATGAAATTGCCCAACCGGCCCAGGCCCAGCCCGATCGGCACCAGCGGCGCCACGAAGTCGATGGTGTCGAAGACATGCAGACGGTGCCGCCGCGACCACCACCAGCCCGCTGCCAGCACGCCGAGCAGGCCGCCGTGGAAACTCATGCCACCGTCCCACACCTTGAACAGCGCCAGCGGCTCGGTCCAGATCCAGCGAATGCCGCCCTCGAAATAGAACAGCATGTACCACAGCCGCCCGCCGATGATGACGCCCATCATGCCGTAGAAAAACAGGTCGCCCAGCGCATCCCGGCTGACCGGCAGGCGCCCCCGGCGCCGCCGGTATTCACCCAGCAGCGCCGCGCTGAAGAACCCCAGCAAATACATCAGCCCGTACCAGTGCACCTGGATCGGACCGAGGTGGAAGGCAACCGCGTTGATGTCGACGATATAGGGCTGGGTCATGGCAACAAGGTGGGCCGGCAAAAAAACCAAGTGTACCCGGCCGGGAAACCAAGCGGTCGGCGTTCGCAGGGATGAGCAGACCGGACCAGCAGCCTGTCTGACTCTGGGCGGCCGGGCTGCCAAGGCCATGGCTTCCGCAACGGAAGGAACAACGTGAGGTTTTGCGCCCGTCGGCTGGCGCTCGCGGAAAATCGGCCAAGGCGGGCGGTTCATCCATTGAGGGAACCTCGAAAAACCCTCCAACATGCGTCATTCCGGCGAAAGCCGGAATCCAGTGCCTCTGCGTTTCAATCACTTACAGTCGCTGGATCCCGGCTTTCGCCGGAATGACGAACAAGATACCGGTTATTCGAGGCCCCATTGAGCGAGACGGAGCAGCCGCTCGAACAAGGGGCCGTTCCGCCGTGTGGCGTCAGAGCAGTACCGGCCGGTCCGGCAGCTCGTCCGGGCAGGCCTTGTCGTTGCCGGGGAAATGCCGTGCCAGCAAGGCATGCGCCGCGGCGATCCCCTGCAGGCTGCCGTCGCGCCACTCGCCGCGCGCATAGCAGCCGCGCATGCGCTGGCAGATCGCATCCCATTCGGCGGCAGTGACCCTGGCTGCAATGCCGCGGTCGGCGACGATCTCGATGCGGTGCTCGGCGAGCAGCAGGTAGAACAGCACGCCACTGTTGTGCTCGGTATCCCACACCCGCAGCTGGGCGAATAGCTGACGTGCGCGCGTCGGCACGTCGAGACCCGCCAGCACCGCCAGCGGGCTCAGCCGCGATTCGATCGCGAAGCGCACTTCGCCCTTGTGGGTACGCTCGCCCGCGGCGATCGCCGCGGTAATCTCGTTTAGCAACGCGGCGGGAAACCGGCGGCGTAGTTGGAACCAACCGCGAAACAGATTCGCCAGTAACCGCCGCATGCGCACCATCACCAACTCCCCGACGATCCGCCGCCGCCGAAACTGCCGCCGCCACCGCTGAAACCGCCACCGCCACCACCGCTGCCACCCCAGCCGCCGCCGAAACCGCCACCCCAGCCACCCCAGCCGCCGCCACCGATCGAGCGCCCGGCGCCACCGGGCAACAGCATCAGCACGCCGCCGATCAACGCGCCGAGGATGCCGGCGCCCATCGACACCAGCAGCCACAGCAGGCCGCCGGTGAGCACGGCGCCGAGCGGTGCACGAATCCATACCGCGGACCGGCCGAGCAGGTTGCGCAGGAACAGCGCAGCGAACAGGCCGATGATCAAACTGTTCTGTAGCCCGAAGCCTGACGGCTCCTTGTCCGGGTTCCCCTGCACCGGCGGCGGCAATGCCTCGCCGTTGATCAGCTGGGTCAGCGCGCCAAGCGCATCGCTGATCCCGCCGAAGTAGTCGCCGGTGCGGAATTTCGGTGCGATG
>DATKVA010000029.1:0-55448 GCA_035530315.1 Rhodanobacter sp.
CCCATAACCCCAGCTTCAGCAGGTCCGGGTGGAGTGGCACCAGACGCTTACTGTTCTCGGTTTTGACGCTCTGACCGTCGCTATCGTTCGTGATCCGAACACACTTCACGCCACCGATGTCGATGAAGTCCCGCAGGAAGATTTGCGCCACCTCCGACACCCGCGCACCCGTATACAACCCGATCAACGCACCCCATCGCACGTGGATGCCGCGGGTTCGTTTCAGGTTCTCCGGGTCATAGATACGTTTGAGTGCTTCTTCCGGAAGGGGCTCCCACGCGTGGCCACTATCCCGCAGAGCCTTCTTCTCCGATTTTCGGATGATCACCACACCCTTGACCGCGTTGATGCTGCAGGGAATGTGGCCCGCCTGCCCGAATTTCCGCTTCAAAAAGCTGTGCTACGTGCGACACCATGTTGGCCACGTAACGCTTGGCCAGTCCGCTGCGCTGGAGGTCAGTGGCCCAGGACGACGCCATGGGCCGGGTTACCTCATCCACCCGAACCTTGCCGCCGATAACTTTGGCTAACGACACGCAAGCGCGCTTGCGTTGCTCCCAGGTGTCGGGTTTGAGGTTCGGCCCCTCGGTTTCGTTGTAGGTGAGGATCGCATCGGCCAGCGTCGGCGCGAAGCTTTTGGTAACCGGTGGCGGGGGTGGAAGGCTCGGCGCAGGGGCGGCCTGCTTCGAGGCCAGATATGCTTGAAGCACTTTCAGCCCAGCAGCGTGATCGCTTTCGGTGTCATCCGTATGGAGCTTGAAGCCGTCAGGGGTTTCGATGTCCCAGCTGGATACCCCACCGCCAAGCTGTGCCTTGACCTTGGCGACCGCATCATCATCAAAGCGTTTTCCGCCCATGCCCTTCCCCAGCTGCCTTGCCGTGGCAAAGAGTTGAGCATAGTGCGCGCCGAGCGTATAGGCCCAGTGGCGGGCTGCTACGGGATCCCGGGTATGAAGAGAGCGCTTAAGGATCCGAACGCCGACCACTTCCCACAAATCGCGTGGCACGGTCTGACGAAAATGCCACATCCCGGTGGGGTGGCGCATCAAATGGTGAGCAAGCCGCATGGTTGGAGTTGACCAACCGAGTTGACCAAGCGCCGCTCACCCAGAACGCTCAAGAACCTAGCAAAATAGCGGGTTCCCAAGGATTGGCGGAGAGAGTGGGATTCGAACCCACAGTAGGCTTGCAGCGTGAGTCTGACCACGTTGGTCAAATTTCGTGAGATCGCGCAGGGACCCCACACGTTGAGTTCGCGTCCGGCCACCAAAGCGTGCGGACGTCCTTTACTCATTTCGCACAGACGTGACCCACAGGACTTGTCACAGTCAGGGCACAGATTTGTCACAGGGGGAATGGTGCGCCCGGAGGGATTCGAACCCCCGACCAATGGCTTCGGAAGCCACTACTCTATCCAGCTGAGCTACGAGCGCATTTTGTAACGACTTTTTCCAACTTTCCGTCCAAAACTGAGTAGAGGACGGTGTGACAGTTTACCGGCCCTTGGCGCGCCTGAGTACTGCCTTCGGAGGGCAGTACTCTATCCAGCTGAGCTACAGGCGCACGATGGCCAACGCGGCGGCCGGCCATTGCAGGCAGGTACCGCGGGGAGCGCAGTATAACCGAGTTGCCGGAGGTGGGCAGGCGAGGCCCGGAGCCGCCCCGGGTCGATCATCGGCGACCGCTACCGCCCGCGCGAGGATCGTCGCGTGCCCGCATCCTCTCCACCCTCTCCCGCGCGGGAGAGGGTACGGGACATCGTCAGCGCGGCTTGAGCAATGTCGCCAGCGTGTCGGGCTTGCTCGTATTGCGCACCAGATGGGGGTACTTGAGGCCGCCGTGGTAGTCGATGCGCACGGTCTTGTACTCGTCGAAATTCTTCACCAACAGCTCGATCGGCTGATGCTTGTTGCTGGCCGCGGCGGTGATCGCGTCCTTGAGACCGTCGGGGCCGTAGTCGTGACCGTTGACCGCCACCACCGTCATGCCCGGCGCGATGCCGGCCTTGAACGCCGGCCCATCCCACAGCACGTCGGCAATCTTGCCGCCCTTGCGGATCGACAGGCCGATCGAGAAGGTGAGATCGGCGAAGTGCCGGCGCGACTCGAACGCCTTCACCGCGTCGGAGGGCTTGTCGTTGTAGACCAGCGTCCAGCCGTGCGACGCGATGCCGCCGATCAACGGGCCATGGCCGTCCAGACGGCTGCGCAGGTAGCTCGCCCAGTCGAACGGCTCGATCCGGTTGAGCGTCTTGACCACGTCGTCGAAGGTATAGGTATTGACGGTCCAGGCACCGTTGTCCATGCCGAAGAACGCCTTGCCGAAATCGTCGATCGAGCGCCGGCCATGGCTCAGCTCACGCAGCTTGCCATCGACGTCGAGCCAGATCATCTCGCCGGCGGAGTAGTAGTCCTCGCTGGACTGATAGTTGCGGTACGGCAGCGGTGCACGCTGGGCAATGGTCGGATCGTTGGTGGTGTCCTGCACGTTGCGCCAACTGGCCAGGCCGGGACGGCCGCGGTCATAACTGGCAGCGACGAAGGCGAGCATGTCGCGGGTCTGCTGGTCGGTCCACAGGCCCGCGCGTGCAGCCATGATCTGGCCCCAGAACTGGGTCTGGCCCTCGTACACCCACAACAGGCTGTCGCCCATCGGCACGTTGAAGTTGGGCGTGGTCAGATCCGCGCCGCGGCGGTACTTGCCGTCCCAGGAGTGGTTGAACTCGTGCGAGAACAGGTCGCGGTCGTAGATGCTCTTGCCGGCGTCGGTGAAGTAGTCGGCGGAGGTACCGTCCTCGCTGGAACGGTGGTGTTCCAGGCCGATGCCGCCCAGCTTGTCGCTCAACGAGACCAGGAAGTCGTAGTGGTTGTAGTGGTGCGCGCCATACATCCGGTACATCTGCTGCACCAGGTTGCGGTACGGCTTGATCTGCTCGGGCGTGAAGGCAAGATACTTCGGCGCATCGGCGAAGAAATCCATGTGTACCGGCGTGGCGGCACCCGGATCCAGATCCACCCGCTTCGAATACTTGCCCGCGATCATCGGCGAATCGACCAGCACGTTGTAGGTGACCGGCTTGTACTTCAGCGTGTCACCGTTCTTCGAGACCGGTTTGAGTGCGCTGGCGGCCTGCCATCCAGCCGGCAAGGTCACCTGGGCAGCGGCGGTGATGCCGCGGATGTTGTAGCCGGCCGGATACAGCGACACCTTGTCCCACTGCAGGCTCAGCATCTCGGGCGTCATCATCACGCGGCCCTCCCCATGATCCAGGGCGCTGAGGAACTGGAAATCGACGTCCACCGCCGTGGCGCCTTGCGGCACATCGAGATGGAACGCGTAGACGTTGAAGGGGTCGCGCTTCCACGAAAGCACCTTGCCGTCGGCCTTGACCACCAGCCCGGCGAGCTTGTCGATCGGTCCGGTCGGCGAGTGGTTGCCGGGGATCCACTGCGGATACAGCAAGGTCAGCGGACCGGGCCGCGCGGGCACCACTTCGTGCACGCGGAAGATGCGCTGCGCCACATCGGTGGCATCCACGCTGATCTTCAAGGTGCCCTGGTAGGGCACATCCTGCGGCGGCGGGACATCGGCGCGCACGGCGAAACTGGCCACTCCGAAGGTGGCGACAGCGAGGGCGGCAGCAAGGTGGATGACTTTCAATGCAATCTCCGGTGGACCCTGAAGTGGTTGTCCGGCCCTGACGGCCGCAGCGGCATGCGGCCTGCGCAACCGGCGGGAAGGCGAACGGACGCTGATGATCCCTGACGCGAAAGCTGCCACGAGCACGGACCCAAGGCCTCGATGCTAGCCCGGCTCTACCGGCACTGCCCCATGCCGAAGGTCATGCCGCCCAGGCTCAGGGGACGGATCATGGCATCGGTCTTGCTTGAAAACCCACCGAGGCAGTTTTTTGACTGCCCATGGACGTTCACCGAGCCCGCATGTACGCATTGTTCAAGAGTCTCCCCGGCGCCAACGATTCCGCACAACGTCGGCAGTTCACCCTTTACCTGGCGCAGCGCATGGCCCCGGCGATCCATGCGCTGATGCTGGTGTCCGTGTTTGCGTATCTGCTGGCAACCGCCGGGCACGCCTTCGTCACCGTCTCACCGATACCGTTGCTGCTGCGACTGGCGCCCGCGCTGCCGCTGTTCCTGCTGGCCGCGACCTCCCGCCGCGTGAAGCGGCCGTTGCCGCTCAGCCTGCTGGCATTGTCGTGCGTCCTGCTGCTGGAAATCGGCATCAATCTCAACGGCATCGCTCTGATCGCGGGGCCGCGCCTGGTGATGCCGGGTCTGTTGCTGCCGGTGGCGACGTCGGTCATCTGGATCGGGCGCTGGGACTTCCTCGCCGCCATGGCGTTGTGCGCGCTCGGCCCGCTGCCGCTGCTGCTGCTTGGCACGGTCGATGGCGCCCCGGTTTTCCAGTACGCCATCTACATGACGATTGCCCTTTCGGTGGCGATCGTGCTGCGCACCTTCATCATGCGCACGCTGTTTGAACAATTCCGGCTGGAACAAATGCTGCGGGCGCAGGCCAATACCGACAACCTGACCGGGTTGCTGCTGCGCAACCGCTTTCTCGAACTGGCGCGACTCGCGCTGGACGACTGCCGGGGTCAACAGAAACCGACTTGCCTGCTGTACCTGGACGCCGACCGCTTCAAGCAGATCAACGACGATCACGGCCATGCCGTCGGCGATGCGGTACTCGTTGCACTGGCTGCCTGTTTGCGCACGCAGATACGCGACACCGATCTGGTTGCCCGCATGGGCGGCGAGGAATTTGCCGTGCTGCTGCCCGGCCTCGACCTGGCGCAGGCCGCCCTCCGGGCCGAGCAGCTGCGGCTGTCCGTGCACGCCGTGCAGCGCCCGGACGGACCACTCACCATCAGCCTCGGCATTGCCGAATGCCAGCCGGTCGACGATGACATCGAAGCCTTGCTGGCACGCGCCGACAAGGCCATGCGTCAAGCCAAGAAAGGTGGCCGCGACCGGGTGGTCATCGACAACTCCACTTCCTGAGGAACGAGTGGAGAAGAGTGAGAAACGAGTGAAGGCTCGCCACTCTTTTCTCCACTCGTTCCCGCACCACCATCACGAGCCATCGGCCTGCGCCAGTTTGCTGTGCCGGATGCCATAGCCGAAATAGATCGCCAGGCCCAGCACCATCCATATGACGAAACGCCAGATGGTGATCATCGGCAGGCCACCGAGCAACTCGAATCGGCCATCGCTGAACCACGGCCAGCCGACGATCAGGAACAGCGAAAACAGCATGCCGAGCGGCGCCACCAGCCACAGCGCGGGGGCGCGGAACCGGCGTTCGAGATCCGGCTTGCGGATGCGCAGCAGCAGTACCGAACCGCAGATCACGATGAACGCGCTGAGCGTACCGATATTGACCAGCTCGGCGACCTCGCCGATCGGCAGGAAACCGGCCACCAGCGCGGTGAACACTCCGAGAATCATGGTCGGGCGGGCCGGCGTGCCGTACTTCGGATGCACCTGGGCAAACCATTTCGGCAACAGGCCATCGCGTGCCAGCGCAAACCAGATGCGCGCCGCACCCAGCATGAAGGCGAACATCACACTGGTGATGCCGGCGATCGCCGCCACCGAGATGATGCCGCGCACCCAGTCCAGCCCCAGCGCCTTGAATGCCGCGTCGACCGGCGCCGGGCCGGCCAGCTCGGTATAGGGCACCATCCCGGTCAGCACCAGCGAGACCAGAACGTACAGTGCCATCGACACCGCCAACGACAGCAGCACCGCGCGCGGCAGATCGCGTTGCGGGTTCCTCGACTCCTCCGCGGCGGTGGTCAGGGTGTCGTAGCCGAACACGGCGAAAAACACCACGCTGGAAGCCGCCAGCACACCGCCCCAGCCGAAGTGGCTCAGGCCGTCTTTGGCGATGACCGCCGTCGGGATGAACGGATGCCAGTTGGCCGGGTTCACGTAGAACGCGCCCACGCCGATCACCAGCGCCACGCCAAGCACCTTGATGGTGACGATCGCGGTATTCGCGCGCGCACCCCACTCGGTCTTCACCGTCAGCATCCAGGCGATCAGCAAGGTGATCGCTGCGGCAATCACGTTGAACACCTTGCCTTTTTCCGGATGCAGCGGGTCATAAGCACCCTGCGCCCACACCGGCAGGTGCACGCCGGCGACCTGCTCCAGCAGCGCCTGCACGTAGCCGGACCAGCCGATCGCAACCACGCCCACGATCAGCGCGTACTCGATCAGCAGATCCCAGCCGATGATCCACGCGAACAACTCGCCGAGCACCGCGTAGCCATAGGTATAGGCGCTGCCGGTGACCGGAATCATGCTGGAGAACTCGGCATAGGCCAGCGCCGCGCAGCCGCTGCCCAGGCCGGCAATGAGGAAACTCAGCAGCACCGCCGGCCCCGCGTTCGCCGCCGCCTGCTGGCCGGCCAGCACGAACACGCCCACGCCGATGATCGCACCCACGCCGATCGCGGTGAGCTGCCACAGCCCCAGCACGCGCCGGAAATCGCCGCGCTTGCCGACATCTTCCTGCAGTTGCTCGATCGTCTTGTGCCGAACCAGTTTGGCCAGAAAGCTCATCGTATTCCCCCGTAGAACGTGAGCCCATCATAACGAACAAACAGGTTTTCACACGGCGCATCGCAGCACGGTGTCACGCTCACGAGCGGAAAAACAAATGCATTTGGATGTCTAGACGTCCATATAAATTAGTCGGCCGCGTGATTTCACGCAGTCCTGGCGGCAAACCCGGCGTACCATCCAAGCGCCGCCGCACTGGCGACGCACCTCATGCGTGGCCCACAGGATATTCACCCCGTGTCCCGCGCGATGCAGCCAGTAGTAGCAGAACTCGTACAGCAGCAGTTCCAGCGCGATCAGCGCGAAGAACACCAGTGTCGCCCAGGCGATGACCAGTGCCTGCGTATTCATGCCACGCTCCGCCGGGAGAACGGCGCGATCATAGCGTCGCGGCAGCAGCGGCGCCGCTGGACACGACGGTCCGGCGTGGCTGCGTCCGGTTTCTCAGCCGCACGGATCATGGCCATCCACTGCCTTGCGGCCGATCGCCGGGGCATCGGTGAAGAACGCATCGATGCCGGCGGCGAGACCGGCGCGGATGTCGGCGATGGCGCCCGCCTCGTTGCACGTCGCCGGATCGCAGCCCTGCCACAGGCTCTTCGGCAGGAACTGGTTCTCCGGGCGGAATGTGTACGGATGCACCTCCAGCCCCGCGGCGTGGGCGTCGCGCACCAGCGCGGTGGGCGGCCCGAACCGCTCGTGCGCATCGAGCGGGACGATCGCACGGATCGGCGGGCCGATTGCATCGGCATAGCCAGCGACTTCGCGCAGGCCGGCCGGCGTCATCATCCGCGCATAGGTCGGTTCGTCGTCGCCGGCCGCCGTCACATCCCAAGGCCGCTCGGTGGGATCGCCCAGCAATTGCAGCAGGCGGATATTGGGGCGGCGGTTCGACGACCGCATGCCGCCGAGCCGGCGGCGCAGGTGGCGCAGGTTGCCGATCTCGAAGGACTGGATCTCCACCGGCGCGCTGCGCGTATACGCATGGTCTGCCAGCACGGCCAGCAGCCGGTCCTCCATCGCCAGATCCAGCGCGGCGAAATAACTGCCGTGCTTGATCTCCGGAATGATGCCGATCGCGCGGCCGCAGGCCGCCGACCCCGCTGCCGCCAGCGCGATGACTTCAGCCAGCGAGGGGATCTCGAACTGACCGTCATGCCGCGTGCCACGCAGCTGCGGCAGACGCTCCCGCGCGCGCAGGGTTTTCAACTCGGCCAGGGTGAAGTCCTCGCTGAACCAGCCGCTGACGGGCTGGCCATCCACGATCTTGCAAGTCTTGCGCGCCGCGAATTCCGGATGGCCGGCCACGTCGGTGGTGCTGCCGATCTCGTTCTCGTGGCGCGCCACCATCACGCCGTCCCTGGTCATCACCAGATCCGGTTCGATGAAGTCGGCGCCGTCGGCGATCGCCCGGCTGTAGGCCGCCAGCGTGTGTTCCGGCCGCAGCGCGCTGGCACCGCGATGGGCGATCACCAGCACCTTGCCGGCCAGTGGCAATTCATGCGCGCGAGCAGGCATCGACATCGGCAGACCTCGACGGCAACAACGCACCGAAGTGCGGGAAAACCCGATCGTACCCTGCCGTCTCTTCCCATCGGGTTCCACCCTCACCCATGTGGCCCCACCCGCGGGCGCACCGGTCATGCGACCCACGCGGCTCACTGGTAGACGTGCAGCCGATCGAAGATCCACGCGTGGTACGAAGACAGCAGGCCGGGTATCGCGCAATCGCCGTACAGCCCGTTGCAGCGCTTGCGCAGAGCGGTCTCGGCGGAAAAATAGGGGTCCTCAGGCAAGCCAGCCGCCTGCATCACCATGCTGGGCAGAAAGGCAATGTCGAGCATCGGGTAGCTGGGCAGCGGCGGCCCGGCAAAATTGCTTTTCACCATGTAGTAAGTGAGGTAGTCCCGGTCCGGCCGCAGTGCGGCGGGCAGCCTGCGCGGCAAGGCACGGATCAGGCCGCCGAAGGACGGCTGGTGGTCGCCGAAGTGCACCAGCACGGTCGGTTGCGCGCGATCGAGGAAAAGATGCTCCAGGATGCGCATGGCCGCAGCGGAATCCCGCAGACGGGACAGATATGTATCGAAGTTGAGCGCGGCGGCGGGCGTCAGTCCGTGCAGCAGGCCGCGGTAGGGTGGCGGCAGCGTCGACATCGGGTCATCGTCGTGCGGGCCATGCTGGTTCAGCGTCAGGATCATCAGGAACACCGGCTGGCCGGGTTTCTTCACCTTGTCGTAGACGCCCTTGGCCGCGGCGAACATCTGCGCGTCGGTCTCCTCCCATTCGGTCAGGCCGAGCTCGCCGGCGCCGTACAGATGATCGAAGCCGTAGGCCCGGTAGGCATTGCGTCCGTTGATGAAGCTGGCAGCGGTCGGATAGATGCCGATCGTGACATAGCCCAGCCGCCGCAACTGCAGCGCCAGCGCGTCGCGCACGTGCGGCGCCAGCACGTACGGCGCGTACATCCCGCCCGGCCCGAAGATGTCCTGCGGCATGCCGGTCAGCGCCGCGAACTCGCTTACCCAGGTGCCGCCGCCGAAGGTGTGCACGCGCAGCACACCATGCGCCCGGGTGCGGGCATCGCGCTGGAACAGGGACGCGCGGCATTGCGGAACGTTGCAGTCGGTGTAGTTCGCCGGATCGAAGGTGCTCTCCTCCAGCACCTGCACGATGTCCGGGTAGGGTGACCGCGCCACGCCCGGCACGCCCTGCGCGGTTGCCGCCCATTGCCGCTCCGCCATTGCATCACTGGCCATCGCCGGCAGGTACACATCGGCGTCGTCGAAGTTGACGAAGAAGTTGGTCAACTGGGCATCGTCGGACAATTTTTCCCAGACGTTCCTGGCGTGCACCGCCGCGAACGGACCGCCGGGCAGCATGCACACCCAGAACGCCAGCACGGACACTGCCGCCCCGCCGGCACGCAGCGCGAATGCGGCTTGTGGACGGCGGCCGAAGGACAGCCGCCAATCCCAGCGCCAGATCAGCCACAGCAGCGGCGGCAGCGCCAGTAAAAGGGTGATGCCCAGTGCATACAGGTGTGGATAGTGTCGCAGCGTATCGAGCAGGCTGGTGCGCGCGTAGTAGACGAAATCCGACGGCATCAGCGACGAGTCGAGATAGCGCAGCTTCAGCACCGAGACGAACTTCAGCAGCAGGAACAAGCCGCCACCGACGATCAGCGCCATGCCCGGACGCGCGAACGCAAAAAGCAGCGCCCCGGACGCGCACAGCATCAGCGCAAGAATGAACCCCTGCTGCAGCGGCTGCGGTTCGCGCAGCGCCGTTGCCGCGACGCACAGCGCAAAGAAGATCAGCGCGCACAGCACTACCAGCCGCGCCGGGGTAAAGCCTGACCAGATCCTGCGCATGGATTGCACGCCCCCCGTAAGGGCCGACCGTAACCTGAGCGACATCTTACGGCCTTGTGCAGGTAACAACTTGCCGACCGCATGGCCCGTTCCACCGGCGTTGGGGAGACGGCCGACGCTCTTGGCGGCAGGCAGGCCCTTTCTGACTCGCCGGGAACAAACATACAAGCGACTTCAGCCCCATAAGAGCGATCGCGCACAGGGTGCGCTCCTACGCGCCCCGGTCGCAGGAGCGTGCTGCGACCGCCGCCGTCGCGCGGCGGAATGTCATGCCGATCTGCTAGCTTTTGCGGCATGCGTCCGCACGCCTGCCATGGAATCGTCATGTCGCCACGCTTCGCTCAGCTGCTCGCCCTGGTTGCCACCGCATTGCTTGCCGGTTGCGCCGGCCATCCCTGGAAAACGGCCGGGCTGCCCGACGGCGCACGCGCGAACGTGGCGATCCTGGAAACCACCGACATCCATTCGAACGTACTCAGCTACGACTACTACAAGCTCAGGCCGGACCGCTCGCTGGGTTACGAACGCACCGCCACGTTGATCCGCCGCGCCCGCGAGCAGTTCGCGAACAGCTTTCTGTTCGACGACGGCGACACCATCCAGGGCAGCGTGCTGGCGGACTATCAGGCGCTGGCGAAACCGCTGGCCTGCGATCGGGAACTGGCGATCTATCGCGCGATGGATGCACTCGGCTATGACGGCGGCACGATCGGCAACCACGAGTTCAACTACGGCCTGACGTTCCTGTCGCAGGTCACCGGCACGCCGATGAATGTCGACGGCGGCATGCAGCGGCATTGCGCCGGACCGCACTTTCCACTGGTGCTGGCCAATGTCTACAGCGCGCGCGACGGCGCACCGATATTCCGACCGTGGACCATCGTGAGCAAGACCATCGCCGCCTACACGCCCGATGGAAGCCGGCTCGAAGTGCCGTTGCGCATCGCCATCATCGGCTTCGCACCGCCACCGATCATGCTCTGGGACAAGCAGCATCTGGCCGGCAAGGTCACCGTCAGCGGCGTGGTCGAGGCGGCGCGGAAATATCTGCCGCAAATCAGGGCGCAGCATCCGGACCTGGTGGTGGCGCTCCTGCACGGCGGCCTGAACACCGCGCCGTACGACGCCGGCATGGAAAACGGTGGCTGGTATCTGGCCGCCGTGCCGGGCATCGACGTGCTGCTGCTCGGTCACTCGCACGCCGAGTTCCCCGGCCCGCGCTACGCAGGCATGAAGGATGTCGACGCCACCCGAGGCTTCGTGCGTGGCGTGCCGGCGGTGATGGGCGGCTTCTTCGGCAAGGACCTGGGCGTGATCCAGCTGGTGCTGAGTCGCACGCATGGCCGCTGGGTGGTCGATCGCGACGAAACCCACAGCGAGGTGCGGCCGATCTGCAGCCAGCCGGGCGCGCACGCTGCCGTGTGCGTGCCGGCCGACCCGGAAATCGTGCCGCTGGTCGAAAAAGTTCACCAGGCGGCGATCGCCTACGTCAACACGCCGATCGGCGAGAGCACGCTGCGCATGAGCAGCTACTTCGCCGACGAGGGCAACATGACCGCGCTGGCGCCGATCAATGCCGCCCAGGCCGATTATGTGCGCAGCACGCTGCCGCGGCTGCACCCGGAGCTGGCGAACGTGCCCGTGCTGTCGGCCGCGGCCGCCTTTCGCACCGGCTTCGGCGGACCGGAGGATTACACCGACGTCGCGCCCGGCCCGCTCACCCTGCGCAGCGCCGCCGACCTGTACTTCTATCCGAACACGCTCGCCGCGGTGAAGGTCGACGGTGCCGGCCTCAAGGCGTGGCTGGAGAAGTCCGCCCAGCGCTTCAACCGCATCGATCCGGAAAAAAGCGGCGAGCAGACGTTGGTCAACAACCGCTACGCGGGTTTCAACTTCGACCAGATCCAGGGCGGCATCCACTATGTCATCGATGTGTCGCGCCCGGTCGGCCAGCGCATCACGGCATTGACGTATCACGGCAAGCCGGTGACGCCGGATCAATCGTTCATCGTGGTCACCAACAACTACCGCGCGAACGGCGGCGGCCATTTCCCCGGTCTCGACGGCAGCAACATCGTGCTGGCCGCACCGGACGGCACCCGCGAGATCCTGGCGCAGTGGTTGCAACGCCACCGGCGCCTGCGCGCATCGGACCTCGAACCGACCTCGTGGCGCTTCGCGCCGCTGAAACCACGCGGCGCGGTGGTGTTCACCGGCGCCAGCAACAAGCTCGCTGTGGCCCGCGCCGCCGGCCTCGACAACATCCGTCAGGTGCGGGACCACGGCAATGGCACGGCGACCTACGCGATCGATCTGTCGCACTGACCGTCGTCGATGCATGACCAAGCGATGTCCGCCGGGCGGATTCGCAGCCCGGCCAACCAAAGTCCGACAGGCTGCTAGCATGAGCAACCGCTTTTTCCTCGCCCCCATCCCACGCGCAGCCTGATGACCCACACGCCAGAGCTCTCCGTCAACGCGGCGCAAACCGCGCCCCCTCCGTTGCTCGGGTTATCCGCGCTTTTGCGTGCCGCCTTTCGGGACGAGGACCTCACCGTTCACGTGCCGGCGCTGATGGCGCGCGCCGAAAACGCCGGCGATGCCTACGCCATGCTGGACCTGGCCCTGATCCTGCAGTTGCGCTTTCAGAAGGAGAGCGGGCTTGCCGTGCTCGGCGAGGCGCTGAAGATTCGGCAGCTTTTCCGCATCGCCCGCGGCAGCGAAGACGCCCTGCACCTGCTGGTGATCAAGACCGCGGGCGACCTGATGGCGAACACGCCGCTGGAGTGCCTGCTCGACGATGCCGGCATCACCATCGACGTGCTTTACGTCGGTCCCGGGCTGCCGTGGCCGGAGCTGGTGCCGCCGCACGACCTGGTGTTCGTGGCGATCAGCGAGGCGGATGCGCACCGCCCGCTGCTGGCCCGGCTGGCGACGTACCTGCAGCACTGGCCGCGCCCGGTGCTCAACCTGCCGCAACGCATCCCGCAACTGTCGCGTGACGAGGCCTTCGAGGTACTGCATGACGTACCGGGCATCTGCATGACCACCACCTCCCGCATCGATCGCCGGAAGTTGCAGCAGCTGGCGGCCGACGGTTCGGTCGATCGACCGGTGATGCCCGGCATCCGGTTTCCGATCATCCTGCGGCCACTGGGTTCGCATGCCGGCACCGACCTGTGCCGGATCGACGGCGCGGGGGATATCGCCGCCTATCTGCAGCGCGTCGAGGCAGCGCAGTTCTTTGTCGCCAATTTCATCGATTACGCGTCGGCTGACGGTCTGTTCCGCAAGTTTCGCGTGGTGCAGATCGACGGTCGCGCCTTCGTCTGCCACATGGGCATTTCCGGACACTGGATGGTTCACTATCCCTACGACGAGATGAAGGCCGACGCCAGCCGGCGCCAGGAAGAAGCCGCGATGATGGCGAGCTTCGACGAGGACTTCGCCGTTCGCCATCGCGATGCGCTGGACGCGATACACGCACGGTTCGGGCTGGACTACGTGGGCTTCGACTGCGCGCAGACCCGGGACGGCAAGCTGCTGATCTTCGAGCTGGCCAATGCGCTGGTGATCCACGCCATCGACGATCCCGAACTGTTCCCCTACAAGGCCGCGCAGATGCACAAGGTGTTCGCCGCCTTCCTCGACATGCTGCAACGCAAGGCCCTTCCCCGCACCTGATCCCCCCGGAATACTCCTCCCATCATGCTATCGAACCTGCTCAACTTTTCCGGCGGCCCGGGTGCCTTGCCGCCCTCGGTACTGGACCAGACCCAGCGCGCGATTTCGGCCCTGCCCGACACCGGCATCTCGATCCTCGGCATGAGCCATCGCTCAGGCTGGTTCAAGGCGCTGCTGCAGGAGGCGCAGGACAATATCCGCAGCTTCCTGGGCGTGCCCGAGCGCTATCACATCCTGTTTCTGCAGGGCGGCAGCAGCCTGCAGTTCTCGATGATCCCGATGAACTTCGCCGCCGCGCCCAAGGCTCCTGCGGAGTTCGTTGCCTCCGGTTACTGGAGTCGCAAGGCGATCGGCGAGGCAGCGGCCGTGACGCCCGCGCGCATCGTCTGGGATGGCGCGGACAGTGGCTATCGCCATTTGCCGGTCTGGTCGACCCTGGAGCGTTCCGCCGAGTCGCCGTTTCTGCATTACATCAGCAACGAGACCGTCGAGGGGCTGCAGTTTCGCGATGCGCCGTCGGACATCGGCGTGCCGCTGATCGCAGACATGTCCTCGGACTTCCTGTCGCGCCGCTTCGACGTCAACGACTACGCCATGATCTATGCGCATGCACAAAAAAACCTTGGCCCGGCCGGGGTCACCCTGACCCTGATCGACGACGCCATGCTGTCGCGGATTCCCGCCGGCCTGCCGCCGATGCTCGATTACCGCACCCATGTCGAGCATGGCTCCAACTACAACACGCCGCCGGTATTCTCGATCTACGTGCTCAACCTGGTCAGTCGCTGGCTGCGCGACGAAATCGGTGGCGTGGATGCGATGGAGGCGATCAACCGGCGCAAGGCACAGACCTTGTACCAGGCACTGGAAAGACATGCAGGCATGACCGAGATCCACGCCGCCCCCGCGGCGCGCTCGGCGATGAACGTGGCCTTCCGCTTCCGCGACCCGGCCTTGCACGACGTGTTCCTGACCGAGGCGCACGCAGCCGGTTTCTCCGGACTGGAAGGGCATCGCTCCATCGGCGGCCTGCGCGCTTCGCTGTACAACGCCGTCAGCGAGCAGGCGGTGCAGCAACTGGCCGGGCTGATCGACGATTTCGCGCGGCGCCACGGCTGATACCGGTCGACGCGGTTGCCCACCGCGATGCGCCGGCGGCGACGTCGACCTGTCGCACTGGTCCGGGCAGGTCACGCAGGTCGGCAGGCTGTCGGGTAGGGTGGCTGGAGCCTGTCTGCGTTTAACGGGTTGCAGGGTGACATCCGCGCGGCGACTGGTTCCCGCCGGCGGGTGCCGCCCTGCCGGTGGTCCGGTCGTGCCGGCACGGTTCCCTGCTTGAACGCCAGGATGCGGCTCAAATTCTCCCGCACGGATGCGGGGGTTCCTTCGGCAGCACCACCCCTTGCGGTCAATGCGATAATGTGAACACCATCACGCTGATCAACTCATGGTGTCGCCGCATGGAACTGCAATCGGTCGAGCGCGGGCAATCTGTGCCCCTGCTGGACGACCCAGCCGATTTCGATGCATTCGTTCGCGGGCAGCGCGAGGGGCTGGTGCGCTTCCTGCGCCGGCGTACTCCGCTGGAGGAAGATGCCCAGGACCTCGCGCAGGAGAGCCTGATCCGCCTGATGCGCTACCGGGGACACGCACCTGCGGCATGGGCTTCGCTGCTGTACCGCATCGCGATCAATACCCTCAATGACCGCCTGCGTCGAGCCCATACCCACCGCGAAGCCCAGCACAGCAGCCTGGACATCGACTTTGCCGAACTGGCCTCGCCGGAACCGTCGCACGAGCAGCAGGTCGCCACCCAGCAGGAGCTGGCGGTGCTGCAACGCGTACTGCTCGGCTTGCCGCTGCGCTGCCGCCAGATCTATCTGTTGAACCGGATCGAGGGCATGAGCTACATCGAGATCGCCGAGCATTGCGGCATCAGTGTCAAGGCCGTGGAGAAACACATCAGCAAGGCACTCAAGCTGCTGCGCGAACGTCTGGTGCCAGTCAACCGGGAGTTCACTTGGCCATGACCCGCAATCCATCTTCCCGTGGTTCGGCAGACGCTCCGCTGAGTGCCGAGGAATGGCTGGCGCGTCTGCTCTCGCCGGACAACGGCGCCGACGACAGCGAGGTCTTCGAGCGCTGGCGCATGGCGGATCCGGAGCACGCGGCGGCGTATGCCGAGGCCGAACGCATCCACCGCAACGCGGCGCTGTTGTCGGACGATCCGCTGTTGCGCGCGGCCGCCAACGCGGCCCGTCGCGACACCGCCCATCGACGCACCTCGTCCCGGCGCCACATGTGGCTGCTGGCCGCCGGGATCGCCGCCAGCCTGTTGCTGACGCTCGGGCTGGTTCGCCATGGCGGGGGCGACACCGGCACGGAACAGCATTTCGCCAACGCCGTCGGCCTGCCGCGGACCCTGCAACTCGCCGACGGCACCCGGCTGCGGCTGGATGCCGAATCGGCACTCACGGTTCGCCTCGGCCCGGGGCAGCGCGTGGTCACCCTAGAACATGGCCGCGCCGAGTTCGCCGTGGCGCATGACGCGCAGCGGCCGTTCCTGGTGCGCGCGGGCAACAACACGATTCGCGATATCGGCACCATCTTCCAGGTCAGCCGCGACGAGAATGGCGTGACCGTCGGGCTGCTCAAGGGCAAGGTCGCGGTCAGCGGCCGCGACGGCAACCGGCGGTGGAGCAGCGAGCTCAAGCCGGCGCAGCAGCTCCACATCGACGACAGCGGCGTGGCCGGCACCATCGCCCCGCTCGATCTGGCCATGGCGCAGGGCTGGACGCACGGCGAGCTGGCGTTCCGCGAGCGCCGGCTGGACGATCTGCTCAACGAAATGAATCGCTACTCGAAAACCCAGCTGCGTCTGGGCGACCCGTCGCTGGCCGGACTGGAAGTAAGCGGCAGCTTCCATGCCGGCGACCAGGATGCCCTGGCCAAGGCACTGGCACGCGGCTGGCAACTGCGCGTGGTACGCACCGCCGCAAACGAGCTCACCCTGTTGCCGGCCAACACCGAACGGCAACGCTGAGCCTGGATGAGCCGAACGGGAAGCTGCCGGTCTTTACGCATCCGACATCGACGGGTGTCGCTGCCTTGGCTCGCGCTGTACCTGCTGGGACTTTGCACGGGCCTGCATGCCGCCGGCCAGCGCTCGAACTACCACATCGCCGCCGGCTCACTCAATGACGTGCTGCGGGTGTTCGTGCAGCAGAGCGGCGCTCAGCTGCTGTACCCGCCCGAACAGACCGCCCATCGACACAGCAAGGGACTGGAAGGCCGCTACGATCCACCGCAGGCGCTGGATCTTCTGTTGCGCGACAGTGGCCTGCACGCCGAGGCCGTCGCACCCGGCACCTATGTTCTGCGGCGTACTCCGCATCCCGCGCGGCAGGTTGCCCGGATCCCGCGGGTACCTGAGCAACATCGCCCCACCCAACTGGGCATGATCGAAGTCACCGGCACGCATATCCGCCGTACCGTGCTGGAGACAGCAGCGCCGTTGACCGTCATCGACCGCGCCCAGATCGAACACAGCGGCTACCAGACCCTGTTCGAGCTGCTGCGCGCGCAGCCTGGGATCCGCGTCAACAACACGCCGGTCGCGATGACCGACGGCAGCGCCTATCAGAACAATGGCCTGTCCGGCGCGATCGGCGCGGCCGCCGTGGATCTGCATGGCCTGGGCCCGACCGCCACGCTGTTCCTGATCGACGGCCAACGCATGGCCGGTTACGGACTGGCGCAGGGCGAGTTCGGCCTGGTCAGCGATCTGGACAGCATCCCACTGGCGCTGATCGAGCGGATCGAGGTGCTGCGCGACGGTGCCTCGGCGGTCTATGGCTCCGACGCCATGGCGGGGGTGGTCAACATCATCCTGCGCAAGAAGTTCGATGGCGTCGCGCTGGATGTCACGACCGGCATCTCCTCGCATGGCGACGCCAGCCAGCATCGCGGCACGGTGACCTTCGGCACCACCACGGCCGGCGGCAGCGACCTGCTGCTCAGCCTTGATTATCTCAGCCGACTGCCGTTGCTCGGACGCCAGCGCACCTGGGTGGCGGACGCGGCACGTGCTGCCACGACAGCGGGGGACGCCAACACCGACTTCTTCTATTTCGACAACGGCCAGATCAACCACGCCGGCGGGCAGACCTGCAGCCAGTTCCTTCCGGATGGCCCGTGCACCAGCACCGCGTCCAGCCAGACCAACCTGCAGACCGGACTGGAAAGTCGCTCCCTCCTGGGTCATTTCGATCACCCCATGGGTTCGCTCTCGTTCTACCTGGGCTTTCGCTGGACAATGCTGCGACAGCGCCAGCAGATGGCGCCGGCAACGAAGCAGCTGTTGCTCAGCGACCCCGGCCAGGCTGGCAGCTCCAGGCAATTGACCTATGCCTTCGACGATATCGGCCCGGTGCGTGACGTTACCCGGTCGAGCAGCGATCAGCTGACCCTGGGGCTGCGTGGCTCGCCGGGTGCATGGCACTGGGATGTGCACCTGGACGACCAGCGCAATGCAGGCACCGACCGCGTCCATGGCCTGCTGCGCACCAGCGTGCTCGATCGGGCACTGAGCGATGGCAGCTACCAGCTCGGCTCCTACGACAACCGGCCCGGGCTGCTGGCCCAGCTGTCGCCCACCTTGCTGCGCACCGGCCATACCAGCCAGACCGGTTTCAGCGCGCACGTCAGCGGCCCGATCGGGGACTGGCGCAGCGGCACGCCGTCGGTGGCCGTCGGCGTCGAGGGTTACCGCGAGCGGCTCGTGGACCATCCCGACCCGCTGCTGATCCACAACGATGTCTTCCAGTTCCAGTCACCGTATACGCGCCGCGGCGACCGCTGGAGCTCGGCCGCCTACCTCGAGCTGGAGGTGCCATTGGGCCGGCGGGTAACCGCGAACCTGGCCGGCCGTGTCGACCACAGCAGCGGGTTCGGCTGGGCCACCTCGCCCAAGCTCGGGCTGAAATGGGACATCTCCGACAGCGTCAGCCTGCGCGGCACCGTGGCGCGCGGCTATCGCGCGCCGACCCTGCCGGAACTCGACCGCCCGCAGGCACTGACCCCGAGCGGCGTAGTGGTCGAGGTTCCCGATGCACTGCTGCCCTGCCGCGATCCGACGCCAGCAAGCGGCAGCACCACGTATTGCACGTTGCGACTGGACAGCGTGGGCAACCCGGGGCTGCGGCCGGAACGCTCGCGCAGCGTCACCCTGGGATTGGTGCTGGCACCGACACCCGCGCTGGGGATTGCACTGGACGTCTTCCAGATCCGCCGCACGAACGAGATCAATTCGCTGCCGGTCTCCTACGCGCTGGAGCATCCGGACATTTATCCGCAGCTGTTCCAGCGCGATGCCGCGGGCGTACTCGATGCATTCGACCAGCAATTGGTGAACCTGGGCCACACCACCGTGCGCTCGTACGATCTCGATCTGCACTACCGCCTGGAGACCGGCCGGTTCGGGCGCTTCGGCTTCAACCTGAGCGTGGACTGGCTGGCCGAACTGCGACGGCAGACCCACCCCGGCGCCGCACTGGAGTCGTTCGCCGGCTACGCCAACCAGCCGCGCACCACCGCGCTGGCCGGGCTGGAATGGGCAAGCGGCAACTGGAGCAGCAGCGCCAACCTGCGCTACACCGGCCACTATGCCTTTGCGCCCAGCTCGAACAGCCTGGTCACCTGCCCCACCGCCCAGCAACAGGCCGGCCACTGCACCACGCCCGCCTTCAGCCTGCTGGATCTCGACCTGGAATACGCCGGCATCCGGCACTGGCGGTTCGGCCTCAACGTGCACAATGCACTCGACCATCGCCCGGTCTATTACGGCAACCCCATCGTGGGCTACAACCCCGCGTTCGACGATGTGGTCGGGCGTTATTTCCTGCTGAGCTTCCGCTACCGCAGCCAGCCACCCGGCTGAGCCGGAAGCCGGTCAGGCTTCGATGGTCGCGGCAACCAAAGTCCGACAGGCTCCCGGGTAGGGTAAACGCGGGCTGCTGCGTCTATGTCTGTGAGTGTTTTTCTGCGCGGCCGGGTTCTGGATGCCAGATCCCGGCCGCATTGCTGTCCACAACAAGTTCCTACCGTTCCATCCATCAGGGGGGAGTCATGAAGCAACGCAGTACCCGCCGGTTCGCCGGCCGTCAAGGCGCACCGAAACTGTTGACGGCGATGATCGCCCTGGCCCTTGCCGCACCGTCGCTGAGCCATGCGCAAAGCTTCGTGTCCGCCGGCCCGGGTACCGAGACGGGGCCGTATTTCTTCCTCAACGGCGCCGACAGTCCGCAACCGGGGCAACCCACGGACACGGTGCCCTATTTCGCGACGCAGTCCGGCGCGATCCAGTCGATCGCGGTCGATCCGTTCAACGGCAACATCATGCTGGCCGGTTCGCCCAGCGGCGGCATTTTCCGCAGCACGGACGGCGGCCAGAGCTGGGCCGCCATGACCGACCAGCAGGGCTCGCTGGCCATCTCCAATATCAGTTTCGACCCGACCGACCCTACCGGCATGACCGTCGTGGCCAGCATCGGCAGCACCACGAACGGCGCGACCGGCACCCATTTCGATCGCGGCGGCCTGACCAACCAAGGGCTGCTGTATTCCACCGACGGCGGCAAGACCTGGAGCACGATCGGCCAGAACGCCTTGCCGAACGTGAGCATGCTCAACGTGGTGGCGCGCGGCCAGACGATCATGGCGGCCGGCTTCGAGGAAGAGGGCGAGAAGCCCAACGGCCCAGGCTCCGGCCTGTATCGCAGCACCGACGGCGGCAAGACTTTCACCCAGGTCGCCCAGAGTGCCGGCTCCGGGCTGCCACCCGGCCCCACCTCGGCACTGGTCGGCGATCCCACCAACCCGAACCGCTTCTACGTCGGCGTCACCGGCACCAGCGATACGGCGGTCTATGCCAGCAACGATGGCGGCAGGACCTGGAACAAGATCTTCAGCGCCGCCAACGCCAACGGCGCGATCAATGCCACTACGCCCACCATGTTGCGCGTCGCTGCCGGACCCAATGGCTCGGTCGTGGTCGGCGTCGTCGACATGGCGCAGGGCCAGCTGAACAATGCCTTCCTGTCGCAGAACGGCGGCCAGAGCTGGGTCGACCTGAGCTCCTCGCTGGCCGCCGACACGGTGTCGAACGAGACGGCTGCCAGCGCCACGCGCGGCGCCGCCGCCTATCAGCTCAAGCGCTACGGCGAGGTGATTCCCGGTCTGGCGATCAACCAGGGCGGGCAGGCGGCGACCAACTCGCTGGTGGCGATCGATCCCAACAACCCCAACGTGGTCTATATCGCCGGCGACGGCCGCTACGACAGTGTCACCGGCAGCACCATCGAAGGCGTATCGGCGATACGCGTGGTGGTGAACGCCGACGGCTCGGTGACCTATGCGCCGCTGACCGACAACTTCACCAGCGACCACTCCACCGTGCATCCGGACGCCCGCGCCTTCGCCTTCGACGCGCAGGGCAATCTGCTGATGAGCACGGACGGCGGCCTGTACCGCCGCACCAACCCCTCCAGCGACAACGGCGTCTGGCGCGGATTGAACAACGGCCGCCAGGCGCTGGAGATCTACAGCCTCGGGCTGGATCCCAACACCGGACAGCTCGCCGTGGCGGCGCAGGACAACGGTGCGGCCCGGCAGATGCCGACGAACCGTTCCATCTACCAGCAGATCGGCGGCGGCGACGGCACGCTGGCCCTGATCAACGGCCAGAGCACGCCGGGTTACAGCTACACCTACGTCGCCAGCCAGTACCTGGGCGGCCTGACCCGCTACAAGACCGACGCGCAGGGCAACTATGTCGACACCGTGCCGTGGACGGATGCGAACGGCAACCTGATCGCCAACTTTCCGTTGAGCACGGACATCTATTTCGCACCGGACAGCATGGGCCAGTTCTACACGGTGGCCGGCCCCGGCGGCAGCGACGTCGTCGAGCTCGACTACTACACGATCAACTTCGTCAATCCGTTCGTCCTCAACAACGTCGACAAGAGCCTGATGGCAACCGGCGTGTCGCCGGGCGTGCTGGTGTCGCAGGACAACTTCAACGTGGCGCCGACGCCCTATGTCGCCGGCGACACCGGGTGCACACAATACTGCTACCAGATCCTGCCGTCGTACTTCGCGGGCACCACCGGATTCGTTTCCGCGCTGGACTTCGGCACCCGCGACAACACCTACGCCCTGCTCGCCGGCACCTACCTTTACCAGGACCCGCAGACCGGCAATTTCGCGCGTCTGTTCCGCAGCACCGGCACATCGCTTGGCGGCATCGACCTGCAGCCGGTGTTTTCCTATCCGGTGGCGATGTTTGCGCCCAATGCAGTGCTGTTCGACCCGCGCAGCGAAAACCGCTTCTTCGCCGCCGCGCCCGGAACCAGCGGCAACGGCTTCCTGTGGGGCACGGTCAATGGCGGTGCCACCGGCACGGACTTGACGGCCAACCTGCCGGCGAACTTCATCCGTCCGAACACCCTCGGCTTCATCAGCAGCAATGGCGTCAACGCCCTGCTGGTCGGCGGCATGAACTCGGCAGCCAACGCCGGCGACCCGCTGGTATCGGCCGACAGCGACGCCAGCGGCAACCTCAGCCACTGGCGCCGGCTGGGCAGCGGTCTGCCCAACGCGCAGATCACCGCGATCGACTACCAGCCCGGTCTCGACGCGCTGGCCATCGGCACCTACGGCCGCGGCGCCTGGATGCTGTACGACGTCACCAGCAACTACGCCGACGCCACGGTGCTGCAGTTCGGCCTGGCCAACAACGATTCCAACCCGGACACCTCGCTGCTCACGGGCAACCGCCCGCTGATCAAGTACGGCACCGGCACGCTGACCATCGCCGGCAACGCCACATACACCGGCGGCACCACCATCGACAAGGGTGCCGTGGTGCTGAACGGCTCCGTGCTCAACGGCGTCAAACTGGCGGCGGCGGCGACGCTGGCCGGCAGCGGCTCGGCGACGGGTCAGCTCGATGTGCAGGGCGGCCTGGTGGCGCCGGGCAGCGCCAGCGGCAATACGCTGACCGTCGGCAGCCTGACCAATCAGGGCGGTACCGTGCAGTTCGCCTATGGCCCGGCCAGCGGACAGAATACGCACTTGGCGGTGAACGGCCATGCCGACATCAGCGGGATGCAGCTGATGCTGACACCGACGTCCGCAACGATACCGTTCTACGCCGACTACAGCCTGCTGAGCGCCGGCAGCCTGAGCGGCCAATTCGCCAATGCTGCCAGCACGTCGAGCACGACGGCCTGGCTCAACCTCGCCTCGCTGAAACCGGTCGCCAGCAGCTCCACGCCGGTCCCGACAGCAGTGCCGTCCAGCCAGCTGGCGCGGGTGGATTACCTCAACAACATCTCGCTGGAAATCCTCAATCCGCTGAACTGGACGGCCGGCGCGCGCAACAGCAACCAGAACGCGGTCGGCCAGGCGCTGAACGGCCTGCAGTACACGGCTTCCGGCAACTTCCTCGGCGCGCTCAACAAGGTGGCCAGCGGCAATGTGCCATTGAACCTGGAGGCCATCTCCGGCGAGAGCAGCGTGGCGTCGGCGCGCGCGATCAACCTGGCCGGCGACCGCTTCCTCGCCACGATCGGCGGCCAGATGCTGGATGCGCCGGGTTGCCGCAGCAGCCAGGGCGACCATCCCGGCTGCCGCAATCTCGGCCAGGATGTGGGCGACCACCGATTCTGGGCGCAGACCATGAGCACCACCACCCGCCTGAGCGGCGAGTTCCAGAACAACTATTTCGACGGCAGCGGCATCGCCATCGGTGGCGAGATCGCACTGGGAAAACAGGCCAAGGTCGGCGTCGCGCTCGGCTACAGCAACATGGCAACCAGCACCCCGGCGCTGTTGTCGAACGTGCGTTCGCAATATGACATGCTGGCAGCCTATGCCGAATACCAGCGCGGCCTCTGGTTCATCGGCGGCGTGCTGAGTCACGGCAGCGGCTGGAGCCAAGCCGATCACGCCGGTACGGCCGGTGGGCAAACCGCCAGCGGCAAGCCCAGTGCATCCTCCACGGCGCTGCAGCTGACCTCGGGACTGGACTACCGGCTTGCCCGCAACTGGTTCGTGCAACCGTACGCCGACCTGATGGCGGCGAAATCCACGCAGGATGCCTACAGCGAGTACGGTGCCGGAGCGCTGTCGTTGCACTACGGCAAGATCGACCAGACCCGTTACCAGGGCGATCTGGGCGTGAAGCTGGGTACCTCGTTCGGGAAGGGGAGCACGACTTTCCAACCCTACGTGGGTCTGGCCGAAGCGGCCTCATGGGGCGATCGCCGACCACAGGCGCAGGTGAGCTTCGAAGGCGCACCGGGCACCAGCTTCCAGATCCGCGGCAACAGCGTGCCCCGCTCCTGGTTGAATGCGCAGGCCGGCGTGCACATGGCCTTCGGCAAGTCGGTGTTGTTCGACGTGGGCTACCAGGGCGCGCTGACCGGCCGCCTGCATGACGACTTCTTCAACGCCGGCCTGTCGTGGCGATTCTGATTTAGAACCTTCCGACAAAGATCTCCTGAAGGTCGTCTAAGGTGCACGAAGGGCCAGCGTCGAGCTGGCCCTTCGATTTTGTTGTCCTTCAGGACGCACCAAACCGGCCGACAAAGCAACTGTCGCAAATTCGCGGCCGTCCAAAAGTTGCAAATGAATCTGTTGACCGCAGCGCAGCAATCCCTCTAAGGTTGGTTCCATGTCGCATCTTTCCGCACCCGCACGCAGGCACTACGCCCCGGTTTCCACCGGGCATGCGCTGCGTTGCGGGGCCGGCTGCGGCACGCTTTCCCTCGCCACCACGATTACCACCACGACCACGATTACCACTCGGTCGGGGTGGGTGTCCGTGCGCGAATAGGTTCTTCAACTACGCAACGGCCCCGCCCTCGAAGAGGCGGGCCGTCGCACTCCGACACCGCCAGCGAGCACGGGCCTCATCCGGAGGCTATCGTGAACACCTGTGCATCCCAACTCGCCGAACACCCGCTGCCGCCACGGCTGCTGCCGGTTCAGCCGGCACAGGCCGCGCGCCGCCGTGAGCTGGCCGTAGGCCTGATCGGGCCGGGCCGGGTCGGCAGTGCCTTGCTCGACCAACTGCGCGCCGCACAACCGCGCCTGGCCCGTGATTGCGGACTGGATCTGAAGCTGTGCGGAGTGGTGGCCAGCAAGCGCATGTGGCTGGACTGCGACGATGCCGAACTCAACGGTCGCCACGGCGGCGCGCAGATCTGGCGACCGAACGACCTCGACGCCTTTGCCGCACACGTGCGCGGCAACGACGGTCGCCATGCGCTGTTGATCGACTGCAGCGCCAACGACGAGGTAGCCGCGCACTACGCCCGCTGGCTGGCTTCCGGCACCCATGTGGTGACCCCGAACAAGCTCGCCGGCAGCGGCCCGCTGGCCCGCTGGCAGGCGATTCGCGCGGCCGGCGCCAGCGGTGCGCGCTTCCGCTACGAGGCCACCGTGTGTGCCGGCCTGCCGGTGGTGCAGACCTTGCGCGACCTGCTCGACACCGGCGATGAACTGCTCGCGGTCGAGGGCATGTTCTCCGGTACGCTGGCCTGGCTGTGCAACCGCCACGACGGTCGCCAGCCCTTCTCCGCGCTGGTGCGCGAGGCGCACGCGCTGGGCTATACCGAGCCCGACCCGCGCGACGACCTGTCGGGCATCGACGTGGCGCGCAAGCTGGTGATCCTGGCGCGCGAGGCCGGCTGGCCGCTGTCGATGGAAGATGTGGCGGTGGAAAGCCTGGTGCCGCCGACGCTGGCCGCGCTGCCGCTGGAGACCTGCCTGCAACGGCTGGACGAACTGGATGCACCGATGGCCGCCAAGCTGGCGGCGGCGCGCGCCGAGGGTGGCGTGCTGCGCCACGTCGCCCACCTGGACCGGCATGGCCGCGCCAGCGTGCGGCTGGCCGTGCTGCCGGCCACGCATGCGTTCGCGCATACCCGGCTCACCGACAACGTGGTGCAGTTCAGCACCCGCCGCTACTGCGATAATCCGATGCTGGTGCAGGGTCCCGGTGCCGGCCCGGAAGTCACCGCCGCCGGCGTGTTCGCCGACTTGCTGCGCATCGCCGAAGCGCTGGAGGCGCGCGCATGAGCACCGATTTCATGAGTGCCGATCTCCTGAGTACCGATCTGCCGGAACCCGTCATGGCCTCGCCCCGTCGTCCCAAACAGCTGCAACTCGCCCGTGCCTTCGCGCCCGCCAGCGTCGGCAACGTGGCGGTCGGCTTCGACCTGCTCGGTCACAGCCTGGCCGGTGCCGGCGATCGCGCCGAAGTGCGCCGCATCGACGCGCCGGAAGTGCGCATCGCGGCGATCCACGGCTGCGTCACCGAACTGCCGACCGACCCGCGCCAGAACACCGCCGGGGTCGCCCTGCTGGCCCTGCGCAAGGCGCTCGGCCTGCAGCACGGTTTCGAACTGGTGCTGCACAAGGGCATCGCGCTGGGTTCGGGCATGGGCGGTTCGGCCGCCTCCTGCGTGGCGGCGCTGGTGGCCGCCAACGCGTTGCTGGCACAGCCGTTGCCGCGCGAGGCGCTGTACGGCTTCGCGCTGGACGGCGAGGCGCTGGCCAGCGGCAGCCGGCACGGCGACAACCTCGGTGCGATGCTGCTCGGCGGCCTGGTGCTGGCCACCCACGACCGTCTGCTGCGCATTCCGGTGCCGGCCGACTGGCATTGCGCACTGGTGCATCCGCACATCGTGCTGGAAACCCGCAAGGCACGCGCGGCACTGGCCGGCCATTACGCACTGGGCGAATTCGTGGCGCAAAGCGCGAACCTCGCGCTGGTGCTGGCCGGCTGCTGGCGCGGCGAGGCGGCGCTGGTGCGCGAAGGCCTGAAGGACGTGCTGGTGGAACCGCGCCGTGCGCCGCTGATACCGAATTTCGCGCGGGTCAAGCAGGCCGCGCTGGACCACCACGCCATGGGCGCCAGCATCTCCGGCGCCGGCCCCAGCGTGTTCGGCTGGTACGAAAACCGCGCCGACGCCGAGGCCGTCGGCAGCGCGATGCAGGCCGCGTTCGCCGAAGCCGGCCTGGACAGCGACGCCTGGGTGTCGCCGGTCAACGGACCGGCCGCCGCATTGATCGACTCCCTCGACGAGGAGCTCCAGCCATGAGCGCGAACCTTGTAGGAGCGCACCCTGTGCGCGAATGCTCTTGCTCTGCCCCGGAACCCTTTCGCGCACAGGGTGCGCTCCTACACCGAGGTGCGCATGAGTGATCCATTGCGCTATGTCAGCACGCGCGGCGGCAGCCCGGCGGTAACCATCGGTCAAGCGATCACCGCCGGGCTCGCCCCGGACGGCGGACTCTACGTGCCCGAGGCGCTGCCACAACTGGACCCGGCCGCATTCGACCCGCACGGCACGCTCGCCGACAACGCCGCGACGCTGCTCGCGCCGTTCTTCGCCGGCGATGCGCTGGGCGCCGAGCTGCCCGCGATCTGCGCCGAGGCGCTCGACCTGCACACGCCGCTGCGCCCGCTGGCCTGCGGCAACGCGAACGTGCTGGAGCTGTTCCACGGTCCGACCGCCGCGTTCAAGGACGTCGGTGCGCGCTTCCTGGCTGCCTGCATGGCCCGGTTGCCGCGCGCCGACCGGCGGCCGCTGACGATCCTGGTCGCCACCTCCGGCGACACCGGCGCGGCGGTGGCGGCGGCGTTCCATCGGCAACCCGGCATGCAGGTGGTGATCCTGTATCCCGACGGGCTGGTCTCGCCGCGCCAGGCGCACCAGCTCGGCTGCTTCGGCGACAACGTGCACGCGCTGCGCGTGGCCGGACGCTTCGACGACTGCCAGCGCATGGTCAAGGCCGCGCTCGCCGACCACGCATTGCAGGCGCAAGTGCCGATGTCCTCGGCCAACAGCATCAGCCTGGGTCGCCTGCTGCCGCAGATGAGCTACTACGCGCACGCCGCGCTGGGCTGGTGGCGCGAGCACGGCACGCCGCTGAACGTGATCGTGCCCACCGGCAACCTCGGCAATGCCATGGCCTGCCTGTGGGTGCGCGCGATGGGCCTGCCGATCGGCGGGGTGCAGCTGGCATGCAACGCCAACGCCACCCTGCCGGAGTTCTTCGCCGGCGCCGACTATCGCCCCCGCGACGCGGTGGCGACGCTGGCCAATGCGATGGACGTGGGTGCGCCGAGCAACTTCGAACGCTTGCGCTGGACCTTTCCCGAGCCGGCCGTGCTGCGCGCCTTGTTGCAGGCGCACAGTGTCGACGACGCGGCGATCCAGCGCACCATCGCCCGCCACGCGCGCGAGCATGGCGAAGTGTTCTGCCCGCATACCGCGACCGCCGTGCATCGGCTCGACCGGTTGCGCGCGGCCGGCGATACGGCGGACTGGACAGTGGTCGCCACCGCGCATCCGGCCAAGTTCGAAAGCGTGGTGGAGCCGCTGATCGGACATCCGCTTGCGGTTCCCGAAGCGCTGGCGAGCATGCTGGCGCGCAGCGCCAGCGCCGAACCGCTGGCCGCCACCGACGCGGCATTGCACGACTGGCTGACCCGGCGACTGCCGTAGGAGCGCACCCTGTGCGCGAATGCTCTTCGCGAAATGCCATTGCGGATGTTTCGAGAAGAGCATTCGCGCACAGGGTGCGCTCCTACGGGCATCCGCAGCGGCGAACCAAGATTATCGTCTGGACTTCTGGACGTCCGAACACACCCGGCGAACAAATTTCACATGAAACTGTTGACGCCGCCGTGCAAGCTGCCCTATGGTCGGGTCATGTCGCAACGCAGCAGCCCCCGCAGCAGCACCGAAATGATCCGTCCAACGACGGGTCACGGCCTGTTGCAACTGCGCGGCACGCTTCTTCTTGCGCTCGTACTCGTCCTCCTCATTACCAACGGAGGTGCGGGCTGAGGGCATGTGTCCAGGTAGATAGAAAATAACCTGAAGACTCCCGAAGAACCCCGCACCGGCAACGGCGCGGGGTTTTTTGTTGCCTTCGGCTCGACATCAACGGAGCCAGCGATGAACCCCGAATCAACCAAAACAACTGCAGGACCCGGCAGCGTCAGCGCCGCAGCCGGGCGCGTACGCATTTTCGACACCACCTTGCGCGATGGCGAGCAGGCCCCCGGCTTCTCGATGGATCGTCGCGCCAAGCTGCGCATGGCACACGCGCTGGAGGCGCTGGGCGTGGACATCCTCGAGGCCGGCTTCCCTCAGGCCTCGCCCGACGACTTCGCCGCGGTGGCCGAGATCGCCCGCACCCTCAAGAACACCACCGTGTGCGGCCTGGCGCGTTGCCAGGCCGGCGACATCGATGCCGCCGGCCGCGCGCTGGAGGCGGCCCGGCACTCGCGCATCCACGTGTTCCTGTCGACCAGCCCGCTGCATCGCGAGCACAAGCTGGGCATGAGCAAGGCGCAGGTGCTTGATGCCGCGGTAGCCGGCGTGGAGCGGGCGCGCGGGCTGTGCCACGAAGTGGAGTTCTCCGCCGAGGACGCGCTGCGCACCGAACCGGAATTTCTCGCCGAAGTGTTCAGCGCCGCGGTGGCGGCCGGCGCCACCACGCTCAACGCGCCCGACACGGTCGGCTACACCACGCCGTCGGAAATCGTCGAGCTGTTTACCTGGCTGCGGCAGCACGTGCGCGGCGCGGAGCAGGTGATCTTCTCCAGCCACTGCCACGATGACCTGGGCATGGCGGTAGCCAACTCCATGGCTGCGATAAGCGCCGGCGCACGCCAGGTGGAATGCACCATCAACGGCATCGGCGAGCGTGCCGGCAATGCCGCACTGGAGGAAATCGTGATGGCGCTGAAGGTGCGTGCCGCGCACTTCGGCGTCGACACCCGCATCGATACCCGCAAGCTGCACCCCACTTCGCGCCTGCTGACCCAGTTGACCGGCCAGGTGGTACAGCGCAACAAGGCGATCGTCGGCGACAACGCATTTGCGCATGAAGCCGGCATCCACCAGCACGGCATGCTCAAGCACCGCGGTACCTACGAGATCATGCGCCCGCAGGACGTCGGCATCGCCGAGCCCCGGCTGGTGCTGGGCAAGCATTCGGGTCGCGCCGCGCTGCGCCAGCGCCTGCAGACGCTGGGCCATGCGCCGGACGACGCCGGGATGGATGCGATCTTCGCCCGCTTCAAAACGCTGGCTGACAAGAAGCGCGCCATCCACGACGAGGACCTGGAAGCGATCGCGCTGGGCCAGGATCCGGATGCGGCCGGCCCCTGGCATATCGTGCAACTCAACACCGCCACCCATCTGGGCGGCAGCGCCTCGGCCTCGGTGAAGCTGGCCCATGACGACGGTCGCGACGCCAGCGAGGCGTCGATCGGCGACGGTCCGGTGGATGCCGTACTGCGCGCGATCGAACGCGCCACCGGCAACGACCTCGAGCTGACCGACTTCCAGGTGCGTTCGGTCAGCGAGGGCGGCGACGCGCAAGGCCAGGCGCAGCTCACCGTACGCCAGGGCGAACGCGAATGGACCGGCCATGGCGTCAGTACCGACATCGTCGAGGCGGCCGCGCTGGCCGCACTGGCCATCGTCAACCGCATCGAGCGGCAGTCGCCGGCCGGTCGCCAGCCGGCAACGCTCGCCACCCTGGCAACCCCGAGGATCCATCCATGAACACCGCTTTCCTCTGGCACAACGGCCGCATCAAGCCCTGGGCCGAGGCCACCGTCCACGTCAGCACGCATGCCCTGCACTACGGCTCCTCGGTGTTCGAGGGCGAGCGCGTGTATGCCACGCCACAGGGTCCGGCCTATTTCCGCCTGGCCGACCACACGCAGCGCTTGTTCGAATCGGCGCGCGTGTACGACATCGCCATCGGCTACAGCGAGGACGAGATCAACGCCGCCTGCCTGGAGCTGATCCGTGCGAACGACATGCGTTCGGCCTATGTGCGGCCGATCGTGTTCCGCGGCGCCGGTGGGCTGGGCGTGCTGCCGAAGCAGGGCGCGCCGGTGGACGTGGCGATCATGGCACTGGACTGGGGCGCCTACCTCGGCGAGGCGATCGAAAAAGGCGCGGATGTGTGCGTGTCGTCCTGGCACCGCCCCGCACCGAATACGCTGCCGAGCTGGGCCAAGGCGGGCGGCAACTATCTGTCGAGCCAGCTGATCGCCGCCGAGGCGCGCCGCGGCGGCTACGACGAAGGCATCGCGCTGGGCCACAACGGACTGCTCAGCGAGGGCGCGGGCGAGAACCTGTTCCTGGTGAAGAAAGGCAAGCTGCTGACCCCGCCGACCAGCGCCGGCATCCTGGCCGGCATCACCCGCGACTCGGTGATCATGCTGGCGGCGGATCTTGGCCTGACGCTGGAAGAGCGCGACCTGCCGCGGGAAGCGCTGTACAGCGCCGACGAAATCTTCATGACCGGCACCGCCGCCGAAATCACTCCGGTGCGTTCGGTCGACCGCAAGACGGTGGGCAAGGGCGAACCCGGGCCGATCACCCGCGCGCTGCAGCAGGCGTTCTTCGGCCTGTTCGATGGCCGCACCGCGGATCGCCGGGGCTGGCTGGAATATGTGGGTGCGGTTGTATCTCGTGCGGTCGTCCCTGACCGCGAGGCACTGTCTGTTGATACCCGCGCTCAGGGACGAGCGCACGAGAAAGTGGAGATCCCGGCATGAGTTCGCCCAAAACTCTGTTCGAGAAGATCTGGGACGCGCATGTGGTGGTGGCCGAGAGCGCCGACACGCCGGCGATCCTGTATGTGGATCTGCACCTGGTGCATGAGGTCACCTCGCCGCAGGCGTTCAGCGAGCTGCGCGAGCGCGGGCTGAAGCTGCGCCGCCCTGACCGCATGCTGGCCACGCTGGATCATTCCACCCCGACCCTGCCCGCCGGCAGCGACGGCGAGCGGCCCTATGCGAACGACGAGGCCCGGGCGCAGGTCACGAAGCTGGAGACGAACTGCCGCGAGTTCGGCGTCGCACTGCACGGCTGGGACAGTGCCGACCGCGGCATCGTGCACGTGATCGGCCCGGAGCTGGGGGCGACCCAGCCGGGCATGACCATCGTCTGCGGCGACAGCCACACCTCCACCCATGGCGCGTTCGGCGCGCTGGCGTTCGGCATCGGCACCACCGAGGTCGGCCACGTGATGGCCACCCAGTGCCTGCTGCAGCGCAAGCCGAAAACACTCGCCATCCATGTGGACGGCCAGTTGCCGAAAGGCGTCGGCGCCAAGGACCTGATCCTGCACATCATCGGCCAGATCGGCGTCGACGGCGGCACCGGCCACGTCATCGAGTATCGCGGCCCGGCAGTCCAGGCGCTGTCGATGGAAGAGCGCATGACGGTGTGCAACATGTCGATCGAGGCCGGCGCGCGTGCCGGTCTGATCGCGCCGGACGAAACCACCTTCGCCTGGCTGAAGGGCCGCCCACAGGCGCCGCAGGGCGCGGCCTGGGACGCCGCCGTGGCACGCTGGCGCCAGCTGCCCAGTGATGCGGGTGCGCAGTACGACCGCGAGGTGCGCATCGATGCCGAGGCGGTGAAGCCGACGGTGACCTACGGCACCCACCCGGGCATGGCGATCGCGATGGACGCGCCGGTGCCGGCCGCCCGCAACGCGCAGGAACGCCGCGCACTCGACTACATGCAGAGCGCGCCCGGCAAGCCGATGCAGGGCACGCCGGTCGACGTGGTGTTCGTCGGCAGCTGCACCAACTCGCGCCTGTCCGATCTGCGCGAAGCCGCCGGCGTGTTGCGCGGCCGGCGCATCGCCGACGGCGTGCGCATGCTGGTGGTGCCCGGCTCCGAGGCGGTGCGCCGCGACGCCGAGCGCGAAGGGTTGCACGAGGTATTCGCCGCCGCCGGCGCCGAATGGCGCGTGCCCGGCTGCTCGATGTGCATCGCGATGAACGGCGACCTGGCGCAGCCCGGCCAGCTGGTGGTGAGCACCTCCAACCGCAATTTCGAAGGCCGCCAGGGCAAGGGCGCGCGCACGGTGCTGGCCAGCCCGGCCACCGCGGCCGCCTCGGCCGTGGCCGGCCGCATCGCCGATCCGCGCGACTACCTGGCGGAGGTGGCGGCATGAAGATTGACGCTCACCGCGCACTGCTCCCTCTCCCCCGCGGGGAGAGGGCTGGGGTGAGGGGGCACGGTCGCGACGTGGCTGCATCAGAGCGCGCTTCGATCAGCAGCTGGGCGAGCACCCGCCCCTCACCTCAATCCTCTCCCCAAAGGGGAGAGGAAGCGAACGCAAGAAGCGAGGAATTTCATTGATGCAGCCCGTCACCCGTATCCACTCGCGCACCGCCGTGCTGGCGGACGAGAACATCGACACCGACCGCATCATCCCGGCGCGCTTCCTCACCACCACCACGCGCGAAGGGCTGGGCCGGCTGTGCTTCCACGACTGGCGCTATCAGGCCGACGGCAGCGACAACCCGGCCTTTCCGCTGAACCAGCCGCAGGCCAAGGACTGCGCGATTCTGGTCGCGGGACGCAACTTCGGTTGCGGCTCGTCGCGCGAGCACGCGCCCTGGGCGCTGCTGGACTACGGCATCCAGGCGGTGCTGTGCAGCGAGATCGCGGACATCTTCCGCAACAACGCGCTGAAGAACGGCCTGCTGGCGATCATGGTCAGCGAGGCCGAACACCGCTGGCTGCTGGAGCATCCGGGCATCGAGTTGTCGATCGACGTGCGCGGCGAGTTCATCGAGCTGCCCGACGGCGGCCACGTCGCGTTCCAGCTCGAACCGTTCGCGCGGCACTGCCTGCTCAACGGTGTCGACCAGCTCGGCTATCTGCTGCAGCACGCCAAGGCGATCCGCGCATTCGAAGCACGCGTGGGAGAGGCAGCATGAAGTTCGCCCATACCCTCCCCCTCCCTCGCGTCACCCCAGCGAAAGCCGGGGTCCAGCGTCTTCGCGGGGCGCGGAAAAGTCACTGGATGACTCGCTTCGCTCGCCCCTTCGGGGCCGCCTTGCAGGCGTTCTGCGCGCGGAGCGCTTGTCCGGCTTTCGCCGGGATGACGGCGAGGAAGAACCAGACGCCCCCGACATTGCCCACCCACCCGGAGTCGCACGCATGAAAGCCCATATCGTCACCCTGCCCGGCGATGGCGTCGGCACCGAAGTCACCGCGGCGGCGGTTGCCGTACTCGAGGCGGTGGCCGAACACTACGGGCACCAAATCGATTTCGAGGAACACGCGATCGGCGGCTGCGCCATCGATGCCTGCGGCGAACCGCTGCCGGGCGCCTCGCTGGCGGCATGCCGGAAGGCCGATGCGGTATTGCTGGGCGCGGTCGGCGGGCCGAAATGGTCCGATCCGAATGCACCGGTGCGACCGGAGCAGGGCCTGCTGGCCTTGCGCGCCGCGCTCGGGGTGTATGCCAACCTGCGTCCGCTGCGGGTGCATCCGGCGCTGGCCGCGCTGTCGCCGCTGAAGAGCGAGCGGCTCAAGGGCGTCGATGTGCTGTTCGTGCGCGAACTGACCGGCGGCGCCTACTTCGGCGCGAAAACGCGCACGACGGATACCGCCACCGACGAATGCAAGTACACCGTGGCCGAGATCGAACGGGTGGTGCGCCGCGCGTTCGAACTGGCGCGCGGCCGTCGCCGCCAGCTCACCTCGGTGGACAAGGCCAACGTGCTGGAGACCTCGCGGCTGTGGCGCAACACGGTGCAGCGCATCGCCGCCGACTATCCCGACGTGAAGGTGGAGCACCAGCTGGTCGACTCGATGGCGATGCTGCTGCTGACCCACCCGGCACGCTATGACGTGGTGGTCACCGAGAACCTGTTCGGCGACATCCTCACCGACGAGGCGGCCGCGCTGGCCGGCTCGCTCGGCCTGCTGCCCTCGGCCTCGCTGGGCGACGGCCATCGCGGCCTGTACGAACCGATCCATGGCTCGGCGCCGGACATCGCCGGCACCGGCGTGGCCAACCCCATCGGTGCGATCCTCTCCGCCGCGCTGCTGCTGCGCCATTCGCTGGGGCTGGAAGCCGAAGCTCTGGCGATCGAGGCCGCCGTCGCGCGGGTGCTGGAGCACGGGCCGCGCAGCCGCGACATCGGCGGCCATGCCGGCACCGACGCGGTGCGCGATGCCGTGCTGGTCGCGCTGGCCGATCAGGTGAACACCAGCCGTGCCTTTTTCAGTGGTGTGCGCGCATGCGGCTGATCCCACCGCCACGCCATTCCCGGACGCCAGCAGGCTGTCGGGCAAAGCCCGACAGCCTGCCAACCGCGTCCATCCCTTGCTCCCCCTGCGTGCGTGAGGTACGGGCACTTGCCCCAGTGCATGCCGACTCTCCTCGGCGCCACCCCTCCCCGTCCCTGCACGCAGGGGGACATTCATCGTTCCAAACATTCATCGTTCCAAACATGGAGTTGTCATGCGCAGTGATCTGATCAAGAGCGGCCCTGACCGTGCACCCGCCCGCGCGATGCTGCGCGCGACCGGGCTGGACGACAAGGCCATCGCCCGCCCGCTGGTGGCGGTGGTGCACACCTGGTCCAACGTGAGTCCGTGCAACCTCAACCTGCGCGACTTGGCGGTCGAGGCCGCCGCCGGCATCCGTGCCGCCGGCGGTACGCCGATCGAGTTCAACACCATCGCGGTCACCGACGGCATCGCGATGGGTACCTCGGGCATGCGTGCCTCGCTGGTCAGCCGCGAGGTGATCGCCGATTCGATCGAGCTGGCGGTGGATGGCCACTGCCTCGATGCGATGGTGGTGCTATGCGGCTGCGACAAGACCATTCCGGCCGCGGCGATGGCGCTGGCCCGGTTGAACATCCCCGGCGTGGCGCTGTACGGCGGCACCATCGCGCACGGCACGCACAAGAACCATCCGATCACCATCCAGCAGGTGTTCGAGGCGGTTGGCGCCTACGGTGCCGGCACCATCGACGCTGCCGAACTGACCGCGGTCGAACGCGATGCCTGCCCCGGCGCCGGCGCCTGCGGCGGCCAGTTCACCGCCAACACGATGGCGATGGTGCTGTCCACGCTGGGCCTGTCGCCACTGGGCTACAACGACATTCCGGCCACCCATCCGGCCAAGGGCGCGGCCGCCTATCGCTGCGGCGAGCTGGTGGTGGAATGCCTGGCGGCGAACCGTACGCCGCGCGAACTGATCACCCGCACCTCGCTGCGCAACGCGGCGCGGATGGTTGCCGCCACCGCCGGCTCGACCAACGCGATCCTGCACCTGCTGGCGATCGCCCGCGAAGCCGGCGTGCCGTGGAGCATCGAAGACTTCGAGCCGGCTTCGGCGCAAACCCCGGTGATCGCCGACCTGCTACCCGGCGGGCGCTACACCGCGGTCGAGCTGTTCGGCGCCGGCGGCAGCGCACGCGTGGCGCAGGAACTGATCGCCGCCGGCATGCTGGAGGACGCCCCCACCATCACCGGCCGCAGCCTGTTCGCCGAAGCCGCCGCCGCACCGCGCGCCGAAAAGCAGGACGTGGTCCATCCGGTGAGCGCGCCGCTGAAGCCGCGCGGCGGCTACTCGATCCTGTACGGCAACCTTGCGCCGGAAGGCTGCATCCTCAAGCTGGCCGGCAAGAGCGGCAATTTCGAGGGCACGGCGCGCGTGTTCGAAAGCGAAGAGGACGCCTTCGCCGCGGTGCAGGGCGACCGCATCCATGCCGGCGACGTCATCGTGATCCGCAACGAAGGGCCGGCCGGCGGACCGGGCATGCGCGAAATGCTCGGCGTCACCGCGGCGCTGGTCGGCCGCGGCCTCGGCAACGACGTGGCGCTGATCACCGACGGGCGCTTCTCCGGCGCCACCCATGGCTTCATGGTCGGCCACGTCGCGCCGGAAGCGGTGCGCGGCGGCCCGATCGCCCTGCTCAAGGACGGCGACCACATCGCGATCGACGCAGTCGCCCGCACGCTTTCCACCGACGCCGACCTGGAGAGCCGGCGCGCCGGCTGGCGTGCACCCGCACCCAAGGTCACCGCCGGTGCGCTGGCCAAGTACGCCCGCCTGGTCGGCTCGGCCTCCGACGGCGCCAACACCCATCCCGCTACAGCCGTCCAGACGGCCAAACCTTCCCCTACCCCTATCGACCAAGGAGTTACCGCATGAGCACCAACAGCAATCCGAACCCCCTCGCCAAGGCGCGCATCGCCGTGCTCGGCTACGGCAGCCAGGGCCGCGCCCATGCGCTCAACCTTCGCGACTCCGGACTCGACGTGGTCGTGGGCCTGCGTCCGAACGGCCCGACCTGGCACAAGGCCAAGGCCGAGGGCTTCACAGTCGCCGAGCCCGGCGAGGCAGTGAAAGGCGCCGACCTGGTCGCGGTGCTGACGCCGGACATGGTGCAGCCCACGCTGTACACCGAGTCGATCGAGCCGAACATCAAGCCCGGCGCGGCGCTGCTGTTCGCGCACGGCTTCAACGTGCACTTCGGCCAGATCGTGCCGCGCAAGGACATCGACGTGATCCTGGTCGCGCCCAAAGGCCCCGGCGCGCTGGTGCGCACCGAGTATGAGCGCGGCCGCGGCGTGCCGTGCATCTGGGCGGTCTACCAGGACGCCAGCGGCCATGCCGAGGCGATCACCAGGGGCTACGCCGACGGCATCGGTGGCGGCCGCGCGATGATCATCAAGACCGACTTCAAGGAAGAGACCGAGACCGACCTGTTCGGCGAGCAGGCGGTGCTGTGCGGTGGCGCCAGCGAGCTGGTGATCGCCGGCTTCGAGACGCTGGTGGAAGCCGGCTACCAGCCGGAGATCGCCTATTACGAGGTGATGCACGAGCTGAAGCTGATCGTCGACCTGTTCTACGAGGGCGGCCTGACCAAGATGCTGCAGTTCGTCTCCGAGACCGCGCAGTACGGCGACTACGTCAGCGGCCCGCGGGTGATCGACGCCGGCGTCAAGGCACGCATGAAGGACGTGCTCACCGACATCCAGGACGGCACCTTCGCGAAGAACTGGACCGAGGAATACAAGGCCGGCCTGCCCAACTACAAGCGCCTGAAGCAGGCCGACCTGGATCACCCGATCGAGCAGGTCGGCGCCAAGTTGCGCGCGCGCATGCCGTGGCTGCAGCCGTCGCAGCCATCGGCCGCCAAACCCGCGGCCGAGCCGTTGAAGAAAGCGGGCTAGAGGTGCGCCGGGTTCGCCCGCTGCGGGCGAACCCGGAACCACCATCCACCGCACCATCGAGGAAGACAGCTTGTGAATGCGCAACCGTTGAAAGCCCGGATTGAAACCGACCACCACCCGTTGGCCGGCCAGCTGATGACCGGCGCCGATGTCGTCGTGCAGGTGCTGGCCGACGAGCACGCCGGCGTGCTGTTCGGCTACTCCGGCGGCGCGATCCTGCCGGTATACGACGCGTTGTTCCGCTACAACGCCGAGCACCTGAACGTCGACGGCAGCGAGCCGATGCCGCTGATCGTGCCGGCCAACGAACAGGGCGCCGGCTTCATGGCCAGCGGCTATGCGCGGGCCTCGGGCAAGGTCGGCGTGGCGGTGGTCACCTCCGGCCCGGGCGCCACCAACATGGTCACCCCGGTACGCGATGCGATGGCGGACTCGACCCCGCTGGTGGTGATCTGCGGCCAGGTGCCGACCACCTCGCTGGGCAGCGACGCGTTCCAGGAGGCGCCGGTCAGCAACATCATGGGCGCGTGCGCCAAGCACGTGTTCCTGGTGACCGAGGCGGACACGCTGGAGGCGACGCTGCGCAGCGCATTCGAGATCGCGCGCACCGGCCGGCCCGGCCCGGTGGTGGTGGACATTCCCAAGAACGTGCAGAACACCGACATGCATTTCGACGGCCGTTGCCGGCTGCCGGTCCCCGGTTATCGCGCCCGCCTGCGCGCGGTCGAGGAAGCCCATCTGGATGACGACGCCTGCGCCGCCTTTTTCGCCGCGCTGGGTGCGGCCCGACGACCGCTGATCTATGCCGGCGGCGGGGTGATCGCGGCGGCGGCGGCACCGGCGCTGCGCGCCTTCGTCGATGCCTTCGGCGTGCCGGTGACCACCACCCTGATGGGGCTGGGCGCACTGGACACCACCGACCCGCTGGCGCTGCACATGCTGGGCATGCACGGCACCGCCTACGCCAACTACGCGGTGGAGGACTGCGACTTCGTGCTGGCGCTGGGCGCACGCTTCGACGACCGCGTGGCCGGGGTACCCGACAAGTTCGCCCCACTGGCGAAATTCGTCGCCCAGGTGGACATCGACCCGGCCGAGATCAGCAAGGTCAAGGCGGTGCACTGGCATCACGTCGGGCCGCTGGTGCGCACGCTGCAGCGCCTGACCCAGTACGGTCTGGCGCATGGCTTCAAGCCCGCGCTGGGTCCGTGGCACGCCCACGTGGCCGAACTCAAGCGCGTGCATGCGCTGAACTACGACCGCGCCAGCGCGCTGATCCAGCCCTATGCGGTGATCGAGGAAATCAACCGGCATACCCAGGGCCGCGCGATCATCTCGACCGGCGTGGGCCAGCACCAGATGTGGGCGGCGCAATACTTCGACTTCCGCGCGCCGCGGCACTGGCTCACCTCCGGCTCGATGGGCACGATGGGCTTCGGCCTGCCGGCGGCGGTCGGCGCCCAGTTCGCGCGGCCCGACGCGCTGGTGATCGACATCGACGGCGACGCCAGTATCCGCATGAACATCGGCGAGCTGGAGACCGTCACCACCTACAGCCTGCCGGTCAAGGTGGTGGTGCTCAACAACATCGGCGACGGCATGGTGCGGCAGTGGCAGAAGCTGTTCTTCAAGGGCCGCTTCGCCGCCTCGGACAAGAGCCTGCACCGCAAGGATTTCGTCAAGGCGGCACAGGCGGACGGCTTTGCCTGGGCGCAGAAGCTGGACGACCCGGCCGCGCTGGCCGCCACCATCGCCGAATTCCTGGCGTTCGACGGACCGGCCTTTCTCGAGGTGATGATCGACCCCGACGCCGGCGTGTATCCGATGGTCGGGCCGGGCGCCACCTATGCCGAGATGATCACCGGCGACTTCATCGCGGCGCGCAGTGCGTCCACCGCGACCGGCGATGCCCCCAATGACATGTTCTAGCTGCGCCGCACCGGCGGCTGCGAGGTTTGCATGAAACACACCCTGTCCATCCTGCTGCAGAACGAATCCGGCGCGCTGGCCCGCGTGGCCGGCATGTTCGCCGCGCGCCACGTCAACATCGACACGTTGACGGTGGCCGCCACCCACGACCCGTCCGTCTCGCAGCTGACCCTGGTGCTGCAGGGCGACGAGTCGGTGCTGGAGCAGATCGTGCGCCAGACGCGCAAGCTGATCGACGTGCTCGACGTCAGCTCGCTGTCGCTGGTCGGTGCCGAGCAAAGCGGGCGACCGGCGCTGGCCGCCACGCCGTGAATGCCCGGCCGGCCACCCTGACGGCGGCCGCGGGTGCGCCAGCGCTTCTGGACGATCACGATCTGCTGCGCCGGGCGCAGGCGGCGCGCGTGTATGACGTCGCCCGCGAAAGCGCACTGGAACCGGCGCCGCTGCTGACCGCCCGGCTCGGTCAGCCGGTGCTGCTCAAGCGCGAGGATCAGCAGCCGGTGTTCTCGTTCAAGCTGCGCGGCGCCTACAACCACATGGTGCAGTTGGACGCGACGCAGCGCGCGCGCGGCGTGATCGCCGCGTCGGCCGGCAACCATGCACAGGGCGTGGCGCTGGCGGCGGCGAAGCTGGGCATCCGCGCCACCATCGTGATGCCGGTGACCGCGCCGCGGGTCAAGGTCGACGCGGTGCGCCGGATCGGCGGCGCGATGGTGCAGGTGGTATTGACCGGCGACTCCTACAGCGACGCCCAGGCCGAGGCCGCACGGCAGCAGGCGCTCGACGGCAAGACCTTCGTGCATCCGTTCGACGACCGCGACGTGATCGCGGGCCAGGCCACGGTCGGCCTGGAGATCCTGCGCCAGCATCCCGGCCCGCTGCACGCGGTGTTCGTGCCGGTCGGCGGTGGCGGGCTGCTGGCCGGGGTCGCCGCATGCATCAAGCTGCAACGCCCCGAAGTCAAGGTGATCGGCGTGCAGGCGCAGGACTCCGACGCGATGGCGCGCTCGCTGGAAACCGGCCAGCGCGTGCTGCTCGACCAGGTCGGGCTGTTCGCCGACGGCACCGCCGTCAAGCAGGTCGGCGCACTCACGTTCGAACTGTGCCGACGGCATGTCGATGCGATGCTGCGGGTGGACACCGACGAGGTCTGCGCCGCGATCCGCGACGTCTACGAAAGCACCCGCAGCGTGCCCGAACCGGCCGGCGCGCTGGCGCTGGCCGGGCTCAAGCAGTACGCCACCGCCCACCCATCGTGCGACGGCGCGCTGGTGGCGATCGTCTCCGGCGCCAACATGAATTTCGACCGCCTGCGCTTCGTGGCCGAACGCGCCGAGGTCGGCGAGCAACGCGAAGCGGTGTTCGCGGTGACCATCCCCGAGGAGCGCGGCAGCTTCCGCCGCTTCTGCGCCACGCTGGGCCAGCGCAGCATCACCGAGTTCAACTACCGCATCGGCGACGCGCAGGCGGCGCACATCTTCGTCGGCGTGCAGATCGCCAGCCACGACGAACGCGAGACCCTCGTCGCCGCGTTCCACGCGCAGGGTTTCGGCGTGCTCGACCTCACCGACGACGAGCTGGCCAAGCTGCACCTGCGCCACATGATCGGCGGCCGCTCGCCGCTGGCGCACGACGAACTGCTGTACCGCTTCGACTTCCCCGAACGCCCCGGCGCACTGGTCCGTTTCCTCGGCCATATGCACCCGGACTGGAACATCAGCCTGTTCCACTACCGCAGCCAGGGCGCCGACTACGGCAGCATCCTGATCGGCATCCAGGTCCCCACCGACGAACGCCCAATGTTCCGCCAGTTCCTGCACACCCTGGGCTACCCCTGGGGCGACGAGAGCGAGAACCCGGCGTATCGGTTGCTGTTGCGGGGGTAGCGGAATAGTGCAGCGCTTGCTGCGTGGCGGATGGCCGTGGCCAGCATCGCCCGGATGAAAGCCGCCGCACGCGCCCGACCAGTCAACACGGTGTCAGCCACTTGCGTAGCGCCGTTATGCACCCGCTTTCGATGACACAAAAGCGCTACGCCTCCGGGTTTGCCGATATGCAGCGCACGACGAGCCACAGCCCCCCCCCACAGGCACGCCGGCAAGAAGTCGAGCGCGCAGGGATAAGATTGATTGACGATAGCGACCGCGAGGCGGACGATGCCGTGCAATGCCCCGGATGCGGGGTTCACTTGTAGTTAGGCAGCGAATGAATCAAGACTTGTTGCGTCAACGAAGGAACCTCATCGCAACCAGTGCGGTTCTTTTGGTTTTCGACTTCGCTCAGGTAACGATCACCAAAGTCAGTGTGCTTGGCACAGAGCTGCTTGTAGGTAATGCCAAAATACTCATGATCTGCGCTTGGGTACTTTGGGCATACTTTCTCCTCCGCTACTATCAGTACTGGCGAGCGGAGCCAGATCAGCACATCCGCAGTTCCTTCAAGAAACGCCTCGACGCCTATGCACGTTCATACACTAAGGCCACGGCGTTTCAAGACGCGGCTGGGCAGGGCTATGACAACTACAAAATTACTCGGACGGGATTGGCTAGCTGGTCCTATACCATCCAAGTCTATGACCCCGTCAAGGGCAACATGAAAGACGGCCCCGTATTCGCCCTTCCTGCATGGAGGCTTGCGGCGTGGTCACTGAAGTCAGCCCTGTTTGTCGGCATTCAAACACCACATGCAACTGACCACATTCTACCGTTTGCACTTGCCATCGCGGCACCAGTTATTACCTTGTGCACTAGGCTGTAGCGGTAGTTCGTGGTCCACTACCTTATTCAGGCGTCAGCCTCCCCCTAAACATGTCTGTTGACTACTTTGAACGTTTCTTCACTAAGGATGGCTTCGACTTCGGAGGTCTGCTCAATGCAGATTTCTTCCAGCCAGTGCGCATCCTATTTCAAGCGCAGCACTATGTTTCTGCTACAAAGCTTTTGGTCGTGGCAATCGACTCAGTAGCACATATCGAGTATGGCGACACGCCTGGATCTTTCACAAATTGGCTCAGCACGTACACGCACCTTGCCAAGTTAGGCATCATCCCGGATGAGCTATGGGAGCATGCTCACAATCGGTCCTCGTAACGGGGCCTAACAATTCAAGCCGAAGCCGCTTCGCGGGTCGGCTTAAGAGTGCCCATGGTCACGTCTTGTTTTGCCACATCACCAAGCCTCATCAAAACCCCAAACCTCAGGGACAGAGGTAATTAAGCCGAGCCGCGAAGCGACTTCGGCTTGACTTGTCAGGCAGCGGACTCGATCTGCCAGCCTGGGAATACGAGCACGGCCGGATGGCAGTGAAGGGCGGTGCCCAGCACCTTGGCCCGCTCGACACCCAGGTTGACGCGGCCATTCTCGATGCTGGAGATGGTGGTCTGAGGGATACCGCACAGCGCAGAGAGTTGGGTTTGGCTAAAACCCTGCAATTCGCGGATGATCCGCACCGACTCGCCGGGAGTGACATTGATGCGCTTTGGGGCGGGAATGAGCTTGCGCATATCAGCGTTTCCGATAGTCATGTGGGGTGACCGGGATAACTTGCATGAGCATGTCAAGCCCTGGACGGCCGGCCCTGCCGCCTGACAGTTATTCGACCACGGGTGCCCGATTGTAGCCACAGAACAAAGGCGGCGCAGGCAATCGAATCGGCTTTTGGCTCGCGTCGCCGCCTTCCGCACCGACGCGCTATTCGCGCAGCGCACGCACCGTTCCCGAAACGCGGATCGAGCCGCCCGGCGCCGGCCCGATCTCGGCGTGCAGCAGCGAGCGCATGCCCATGTCTTCGCCCTGCACCACCTCGATGGCGCCGCCGTGCGGCCAGTGCAGATCGCGCAGATAGCCCGCCAGCGCCGCCGTGGCCGCGCCGGTGGCCGGATCTTCGTAGACGCCGCCGGAGGCAAACGGATTGCGGCTGTGAAATCGCCGTGCCGACTCGGCATGCACCAGCAGCACCGTGGTCAGTCCGTGCCGGCGCATCCATTCCCGACCGGCATCCAGGTCATAGCGCATCGCCGCCAGCGCAGCGCGGGTGTGCAGGGCGAGCAGCAGATGATCGACGCCGGCATGCACCCGCGCCGGCGGCAGGCGCGGATCGAGCTGGTCGGGGCGATAACCGAACAACGCCAGCGCTTGCGCCAGCAGCGCCGGCGGAGCCGGCTCGCTGCGGGTCGGTGGCGATTGCAGGGCGGCGGCAAGACCGGTCGCATCGCAACGGCCTTCGACCGTGATCCGGGCATCGTTCAGGCGCAGCGCGAACACGCCGTCGCCTTGGCGCAGGGCCAGCGCCGCGCCCAGGGCGATGGTCGCGTGACCGCAGAACGGCACCTCCGACTCGGGCGAAAAATAGCGCACCCGCCAGCCGTCGTCGTCCGGCGCCGCGAATGCGGTCTCGGAGAATCCCACCTGCGCGGCGATGCATTGCATGCTGCCGGCATCGGGGAGCGCGTCGGCGATCACCACGCCAGCCGGGTTGCCGCCCCGGTCGCCATCGCAGAATGCGGCGAAGCGCTGCACGAGCCTCGGGATCACGTCTTGTTTTGCCATTGCGAGCCTCGGGGTCTTCACGTCCTGTTTCGCCATAGCCGTGGCTTGCCCGGCGCGATGCTGCCGGTGTCGCCGCCATCAGCGGCTGTCATTAGAGCTGCGCATATGAAACGCGGCAACCGTGACCTGCCGCACTCGCGCCGCGTTGGAGCGCACGCGGTCGCGCGCTAGACTCCGCCGATGTCTCCCAGCTCACGCAAACGCCGGCCGCGTCGACCCGCTCCGCCGCCCGCAACGCGCCCGCGCCCCGGCGAGCCCAAGCCGGCCGCCGGAAGGCCGCCGGTGCCGGCCGACAGCTCCACCCGCGCCACGCGAGTGCTGAACTGGCTGCTGCGCAAGCTGCCGCCGCATGCTCGCGAGAAGGCGCTGGACTACCTGGTGCTGACCCGGATGGATCGGCCGATCGGCGCGCTGCTGCTGCTGTGGCCTACCTGGTGGGCGTTGTGGCTGGCGGCCGGCGACTTTCCACCGTGGAAGCCGCTGCTGATCTTCACGCTCGGCGTGTTCGCGATGCGCGCGGCCGGCTGCGCGATTAACGACTATGCCGACCGCAAACTCGATCCGCAGGTGGCGCGGACGGCTGGACGTCCGATCGCCAGCGGGCGGGTGACGCCGCGCGAGGCGCTGATCGTGTTCGCCGCGCTGCTGGCGTTCGCCTTCGTGCTGGTGCTGTTCACCAATGCGCTGACGATCAAGCTGTCGTTCGCCGGCGCCGCGCTGGCCGCGCTGTATCCGTTCACCAAGCGCTATACCTACATGCCGCAGGTGGTGCTGGGCGCCGCATTCGGCTGGTCGATCCCGATGGCGTTCGCCGCGGTGGCGGGCACGGTGCCGGCGCTGGGCTGGCTGCTGTTCATCGGCAACATCCTGTGGTCGGTGATCTACGACACCGAATACGCGATGGTCGATCGCGAGGATGACCTCAAGGCCGGCGCGAAATCCACCGCGATCCTGTTCGGCGATGCCGACCTGCCGATCCTGGGCATCCTGATGGGCACGTTCGCGCTGGCGATGCTGTTCGTGGGCCAGCGTGCCGCACTGGGCTGGCCGTACTGGCTGGGGCTGTCGATCGCAGCCGGCCTGTTCGGCTACCAGCTGTGGTTGATCCGCGGCCGCGACCGCGACGCCTGCCTTGCCGCGTTCCGCCACAACAACTGGTTGGGGCTCGCGCTGTGGGTTGGCATCGCACTGGCCGTGGCGGTGCGCTGACCGGGCGCGATGTGGGGGCTTTTGTAGGAGCGGCTTCAGCCGCGATGCTCTTGCTCTGACCAACACAAGAGCATCGCGGCTGAAGCCGCTCCTACAAAAACCGCCCCATTCACCCGCGCGGCGACGGCGCCCGCGCCAACGCCCATACGTCCACCTGCTGCACGCCGGCACGCTTGAGCACGCGGGCGCACTCGGCCAGCGTGGCGCCGGTGGTCATCACGTCGTCGAGTATCGCCACGTGGGCCGGTAGCGCGATGCCGGGGCGCAACGCGAATGCACCGCGCACGTTGCGGCGGCGGCCGACCGCATCCAGTTCGGTTTGCGCCTCGGTGCGGCGTGGGCGGTGCAGCACGTCATGCTGCAGCGGCACGCCGAGCTGGCGCGCCAATGGCCGAGCCAGTTCCAGCGCCTGGTTGTAGCCGCGCTGGCGCAGCCGGCTGCGATGCAGCGGCACCGTCAGCAGCAGGTGCGGCAGGGGCAGCGGGCAGGTTTCGCGCTGCCACAGCGTCGACAACGCCCGGCCGGCGGCCAGATCGGCACCGAACTTGTAGCGCGCTTCCAGCCGGTCCAGCGGCCAGCCATAGCGGAACGGCGACCACGCCGCATCCCACGGCGGCGCCCGCCGCTGACACTCGCCGCACAGCGCCGCCGGGGTCGCCAGCGGCAGCGCGCAGCGACTGCAACAGCTGCGGTTGCGCGGCATTTCGGCAATGCAATCGGCGCACAAGTCGATGCTGGCGGCACCGCTGGCGGCACACAGCAGGCAGCGCCAGGGCTGCACGAATCGCTGCAACCGCTTCAACCGTTCAAGCAACGCATCCATGCGAATCACCTCCCTGCCGGGCTCCGCCAGCGTTCCATGCCCGCATGGTAGCGAGATCGTGGCTGCAACGTTTCGTCAACCCGTAAAGTGCACATTGGGTTGACATGATTCCGGCCGACTTCCACACTTTCCTGCCTCACGCATCGAGAGCACCTGATCCATGGCCGACACCGCCATCCGCCACGACTGGACCCGCGCCGAAGTGGTCGCGCTGTTCGCGTTGCCGTTCAACGAGCTGCTGCATCGCGCGCACGCGCTGCATCGCCGGTACCACGATCCGAACGCCGTGCAGGTGTCGACCTTGCTGTCGATCAAGACCGGCGGCTGCCCGGAAGACTGCGCCTATTGCCCGCAGGCGGCACGCTACGACACCGGCGTGCAGGCGCAGAAGCTGATGAGCGTGGAGGACGTGCTGGAGCGCGCCCAGGCCGCCAAGGATGCCGGCGCCAGCCGCTTCTGCATGGGCGCGGCATGGCGCGGGCCGAAGGATCGCGACGTGGCGAAGGTGGCGGCGATCGTCCGTGCGGTGAAATCGCTGGGGCTGGAAACCTGCGCCACGCTGGGCATGCTGAGCGGTCCGCAGGCCGACCAGCTGAAGGCCGCCGGGCTCGACTACTACAACCACAACCTCGACACCGCGCCGGAGTTCTACGGCGAAGTGATCCACACCCGCCAGTACCAGGAGCGGCTCGACACGCTCGGACACGTGCGTGCCGCCGGCATGAAGACCTGCTGCGGCGGCATCGTCGGCATGGGCGAGTCGCGCGACCAGCGCGCCGGCCTGCTGCAGGCGCTGGCGACGCTGCCCGAACACCCGCAGTCGGTGCCGATCAACCAGCTGGTGCAGGTGGAGGGCACGCCGCTCAATGGCACCGCGGCGCTGGACCCGTTCGAGTTCGTGCGCACGATCGCGGTGGCGCGCCTGCTGATGCCGGCCTCGATGGTGCGGCTGTCGGCCGGGCGCCAGCAGATGGACGACGCGGTGCAGGCGCTGTGTTTCTTCGCCGGCGCCAACTCGATCTTCCATGGCGAGAAACTGCTGACCACCGACAACCCGGACGTGGCCCACGACCGCGCGCTGTTCGCGCGCCTGGACCTGCATCCGCTGGCGGTCGAGGAGGCCGGTACCGTGCACGCCGATCTCATGCAAGCCGGCGGATGCGGACACGGCTGTGGCTGCGGCGCCGCGGCCTGACCTGCTCGACCGCTTGGCCGTCCAGACGGCCAGACGATCCAGCGCGCAGCTGTTGCGCCGGCTGCGCACGATCGAGCATGCCGACGGCCCGTGGCTGGAGACCGGCGGGCGCCGGCTGCTGTCGTTCTGCAGCAACGATTACCTCGGCCTGGCGCAGCACCCGCAGCTGATCGCCGCGCTCAAGCGCGTGGCCGACGATGAGGGCGTGGGCAGCACCTCGGCGCATCTGATCTGCGGCCACCGCGCCGAACATGCGGCGCTGGAGGAAGCGCTGGCGACATGGACCGGGCGCGAACGCGCGTTGCTGTTCTCCACCGGCTACATGGCCAACCTCGGCGTGCTGCAGGCGCTGCTGGCGCACGGCGACGTGTGCGTGCAGGACAAGCTCAACCACGCCTGTCTGCTGGACGGCGCGCAGCTGGCCGGTGCCGGGCTGAAGCGCTACCCGCATGCCGACGTGGCCGCCGCCGCGCGTCAGCTGGCCGGCAGCGGTGACGCCGCCGCCCTGCTCGCCACCGACGGCGTGTTCAGCATGGACGGCGACGTGGCGCCACTGCGCGCACTGGCCGCACTGTGCGCGCACGAGGGCGCCACCTTCATGGTCGACGATGCGCATGGGCTGGGCGTGCTGGGCGAACGCGGCGCCGGCAGCGTCAGCGCCGCCGGCCTGGGTCAGCGCGAGGTGCCCGTGCTGATGGCCACGCTGGGCAAGGCGCTCGGCTGCGCCGGTGCGTTCGTGGCCGGCCCGGCCGCGCTGATCGACGGGCTGATCCAGTTCGCCCGCCCCTACATCTACACCACCGCGATGCCGCCGACGCTGGCCGCAGCGGCGCTGGCCGCGGTGCAACTGGCGCAGGCGGAGGACTGGCGCCGGCAGAAACTCGCCATGCTGATCGCACGTCTTCGTCACGGCGCCGCGCAACTCGGCCTCGCACTTTCGGCGTCGACCAGTGCGATCCAGCCGCTCCTGCTCGGCGACGCCCGGACCGCGCTGGACGCCGCCCTTGCGCTGGAGCAGCAGGGTCTGCTGGTCACCGCGATCCGGCCACCCACCGTGCCTGCGGGCAGTGCGCGGCTGCGCCTCACGCTGTCGGCCGCGCATGAGGAGGCCCATGTCGATCGGTTGCTGAGCGCGCTGGAAAACCTGCGCCTGCCGGCGGCTGAGTGCCGGGCTTGCGCGCCCAGCCACCACGTATAATCACCGTCCGCTTTGCCCGCCCGATGCCCCACTCCCGCATGTCGATCGTCAACGTCTCCGCCTACCGATTCGTCAGCCTGGACGATCTGCCCATGCTGCGCGAGCGGATGCGCGAACGTTGTGCCGCCCTGGACCTCAAAGGCACCATCCTGCTGGCGCCGGAGGGGATCAACCTGTTCCTTGCCGGCAGCCGCGCGCGGATCGACGCCTTCATCGACTGGCTGCACGAAGACCCACGTTTCGCCGCCGTCGTGCCCAAGGAATCGCTTTCCGGCACGGTGCCGTTCCGCCGCCTGCGGGTGCGCTTGAAACAGGAAATCATCACCATGCGCCAGCCCGCGATCCGCCCCGAAGGCGGCCGCGCGCCGGCGCTGGATGCCGTCACGCTGCAGCGCTGGCTGGCGCAGGGGCATGACGACGATGGCCGCGCACTGGTCATGCTCGATACCCGCAACGACTACGAGACCGCGCTCGGCACCTTTGCCGATGCCGTCGACTACCAGCTCGCCAGCTTCACCGGCTTCCCCGCCGCGATCGCCGCCGACCGCGAGCGCTACGCCGGCAAGACCGTCGTCTCCTACTGCACCGGCGGCATCCGCTGCGAGAAGGCCGCGCTGCACATGCGCGACCTCGGCATGTCGCATGTCTATCAGCTCGAAGGCGGCATCCTGAACTACCTGGAGCTGACCGACGGCAGGTACTGGCGCGGCGACTGCTTCGTGTTCGATGAGCGCGTGGCGCTGGACAAGCAGCTCCGGGCTCTGCCCCCTCTGCCCTGCGGGGAGAGCGCCGAAGTGAGGGGACACGCTGGCGACGGGGCTGAACCGGGGCGTCCTTCGATCAGTCTCCCAGCGAGCATCCGCCCCTCATCCCAACCTTCTCCCCTAGGAGAAGAGGCGAACGCAACAAGCACGGAACTTGATTGGAGCGGGGCGTGAGTCTGTTTATCGAGCGGACCGGTCGCGGCCCGGTGCCGCTGGTGCTGATTCACGGCTGGGCGATGCACGGCGGCGTGCTGCAGCCGCTGGTCGAGGCGCTGCACGATCGCTGCACGATGTACGTGGTCGACCTGCCCGGCCACGGTTATTCGCGCGATTGCGGCCTGCCGCTGGAGCCACACGCCTGCGCCGCCGCGATCGCCGCCGCCACCCCGCCGGCGATGTGGCTGGGCTGGTCGCTGGGCGGCCTGATCGCACTCACTGCCGCGCTGGAAAACCCGCACCGCGTACGCGCGCTGGCGATGCTGTGCGCCACCCCCAAATTCGTGCGCACCGCCGACTGGCCGCATGGCAGCGATGCCGCGCTGGTGCATCAGCTGGCCACCGACCTGGAAACCGACTACCACGCCACGCTGGCACGTTTCCTGGCGCTGGAAGCGATGGGCAGCGACGACCCGCGCGCCGAACTGCGCCACCTGCGCGAGCTGGTGTTCGCGCATGGCGAGCCGGATCTGCGCGTGTTGCAGGAAGGCATCCAGCTGCTGGAGCACACCGACCGCCGCGCGTCGCTGCAGGATCTGCGCATGCCCAGCGCATGGATCGCCGGCCGTCGCGACCGGCTGGTGCCGCCGCGGGCGATGGCCTGGTCGGCCAGCCAGTGCGGCGGCCACTTCAGTGAGATCGAACGCGCCGGCCACGCGCCGTTCTTCGGCCATGTCGACGCCGTGGTGCAGGCGCTGCAGCCGCTGCTGGACGGCTGTGCCGAGCCTTTCCCTGTCGAACCCGCCGCGATGTATCCGACCTGATGAACCCGATCTGATGAACGACTTCCGCCTCGACCGCCGCCAGGTGCGCCGCAATTTCGGCCGCGCGGCGACCACCTACGAACAGCACGACGTCTTGCAGCGCGAGGTGCAGGCACAGCTGCTGGAACGTCTGGACATCCATCAGCAGCCACCGTCACTGGTGGTCGATGTGGGCGCCGGCACCGGTCGCGGCAGCGCGCTGCTGCGCAAGCGCTACGGCAAGGCACAGATCATCGCGGTGGATCTGGCGCTGCCGATGCTGCGCGCCGCCAGATCGCACTTGAGCTGGCGCCGGCCGTTTGCGCGCGTATGCGCCGAAGCCAGTGCGCTGCCGCTGCCCGATCACAGCGTCGACGTGCTGCATTCCAACCTGTGCTTCCAGTGGATCGACGACCTGCCCGCGCTGTTCGGCGAATGCATGCGCGTGCTGAAGCCCGGCGGCCTGCTGGCGTTCTCCAGCTTCGGCCCCGACACCCTGAAGGAATTGCGCGCCGCGTGGGCGCAGGCCGACCGGCAACCGCACGTCAGCCGCTTCCTGGACATGCACGACGTCGGCGACGCGCTGCTCGCCGCCGGCCTGCGCGACCCGGTGCTGGACGTTTGTCGCTACACCCTGACCTACAGCGAACCGCGCAAGCTGCTGCTGGAACTGCGCGGCCTCGGCGCCACCAATGCCGACGACAGCCGCGGCCGCGGCCTCACCGGCAAGAGCCACTACCGACGCATGCTGCAGGCGTACGAAACGATGCGGGTGGATGGCCGCATTCCGGCCACCTGGGAAGTGATCACCGCACATGCCTGGGGGCCCCCGATCGGCCAGCCGCGTCGCGTCACCGGCGGCGGCGAAATTGCCAGTTTCTCGGTCGACAGCCTGCGCGGATCGCGGCGCTGAGGAAGCGGAGCTGCCAGGGGTAATCGGGGGTGGGGGCTGCGGGTGACTGCGTGGTCAGACACCATCGCTCGGGCAACGAGCGGCAAATAGAACCATCAAATGACGCGACGCGGCATCTCAGGCGGCCGGGCGGACACAAACTGACGCGATGTGGCTGTTCAGGGCGGCCAGCATCGCCGTCAACTGCTGACCGGTAGCTTGCGGATGCAGCAGGATGAAACGGTGGCCGGCTGATCCGGCCGGCCGGCAGGCCGCGACACTGCACGCCTGGCCGTCGTCGGTGACAAGCGCCAGCGGCGCGGCGCGTTCCGTATCACTCAGCTGGCGGCTGATCAGCCCATGCTGCGGGCCGCCAACGACGATGCATTCGATGAGTTGTTTCATGACGGTTTCTCAAGGATCTTGAAGGGAGACTTGCGGCGGATCATGCAGGCGCCGGGCCAACGGCTGCCGGCAACTGCGATCTGCATCACGGTTTTCGACATTGCCGCGAATATCGGCCGGGACAGCACCGGTACGCCCGCCGCACCGGCTTGATCCGATCGGCAGCGCTACAATCGCGCTGCGCGATCCCGCCCGGCCACATCCCCCCGTCTTTACGTATGCGCAACCCCCTGCAGGAACAATTGCTCAAGGCCGGCCTGGTCAAGAAAGCCAAGGTGGCGCAGGTCGTGCGCGAGCAGAACAAGCAGCGTCACGGCAAGGCGCCGACGGCACCCGACGCCGAGCTGGCGACCGCGCAACGGCTGCAGGCCGAGCGCGCCGAACGCGACCGCCAGCTCTCCGCCGAGCGCAATGCGCAGGCGCGCGCCAACGAGCAGCGCGCGCAGATCCGCCAGATCGTCGATAGCCACAAGGTGAAGCGCGAAGGCGAGATCGCCTACCGCTTCACCGACGGCGACAGGATCGCCAGCGTGCTGGTCGACGCGCCGCTGCGCGCGCAGCTGGCCGGCGGCACACTGGTGATCGTTCGCCACGACCAGGGCTACGAGCTGCTGCCGCGCGCCGCCGCCGACAAGGTCTACGCCCGCGATGCGGCGATGATCGTGCTCGACCACGGCCGCGCCGCCAGCGGCAGCGACCCTGCCGACGACGACGATTACTACCGTCGGTTCCAGGTGCCGGACGATCTCATCTGGTAGCCGGTTGTTCCCTGGCGCAGGCATCGTGCCGGAAACATCCGGCCAGGTGGTCGTTGACCATCCCGGTCGCCTGCAGCAGCGCATAGCAGATCGTGCTGCCGACGAAGCGGAAGCCACGCTGCTTCAGCGCCTTGCTCATGCGATCGGACAGCGGCGTGGTGGCCGGCACGTCGGTCTTGTCGCGCCAGCGGTTCTGGATCGGCCGGCCATCGACGAACGACCACAGATAGCCGTCCAGACTGCCGAATTCCTCGATGACGCGGAGAGCGGCGACCGCATTGTCGCGGGTCGCCGACAGCTTCAGGCGGTTGCGGATGATGCCCGGGTCGCCCAGCAGCTTTTCCAGTTCGCGATCCCGCATCGCGGCGACGCGGGCGATCTCGAAGCGATGGAACACCTCGCGGTAGCGCTCGCGCTTGGCCAGCACGGTGCGCCACGACAAACCCGCCTGCGCACCTTCCAGGCACAGGAATTCGAACAGCGCGCGGTCATCGTGCAGCGGAACGCCCCACTCGGTGTCGTGGTAATCGCGCAGGAGTTCGTCGCCGGTGGCCCAGTGACAGCGTTGCATGGCGGATCCTCGATCGTGCAGTCGGTCTTGGCAATGTAGCGCAAGGCCCTGGTCGGCACGACCGCGCCGACCGGTCGCGCGCGACAAAGCCGGCTAAACTCGCATTTCCCCAGGCACGACAACCCTCATGTCCTCACCAGCCACTTCGCGGCGCAACGCGGTGCTCGCGCTGTTCGCCACCATCCTGATCTGGGCCTACAGCTGGGTGGTGATGAAACAGGCGTTGCGCTATGCCGGGCCCTTCGATTTTGCCGCGCTGCGCTATCTGTTTGGCGCCTTGCTGCTGTTCGCGGCGCTGGCGCTGAGCGGGCAGTCGCTGCGCCCGCCACCGCTGCTGCTCACGATCGCGATCGGGCTGTGCCAGACCGCCGCCTTCCAGGGGCTGGAGCAACTGGCGCTGATCGGAGGTGGTGCCGGGCATGTGGCGTTGCTCGCCTACACCATGCCGTTCTGGGCAGTCCTGCTGGCCTGGTTGCTGCTGCGTGAGCGGCCTGTGCGGCGCCATTGGCTGGGCCTGGCGCTGGCGGTGCTGGGGCTGCTGTGCATCATCAAGCCCTGGCGCGGGCTGGGCAGTGGCTTGAGCACGGTTTTTGCGATCGGTGGCGGTGTGGCGTGGGCGGCCGGAACGGTGCTCAGCAAGCAGATGTTCCAGCGCCATGCGCCGTCACCGCTCAACCTCACGGCATGGCAGATGCTGGCCGGCGCAGTGGCGCTGGGCATCGCTGCATGGCTGGTGCCGCAGCGGCCGATCGACTGGAGCTGGGCATTCGTCGGCGTGCTCGGCTACAGCGTAGTGTTCGCCTCCAGCCTGGCCTGGGGGTTGTGGCTGTTCGTGCTGCAGCGACTGCCGACCACGGTGGCCAGCCTGTCCAGCCTGGGCGTGCCGGTCGTCAGCGTGCTGCTGGCCTGGGCTGTCCTGCATGAGCGCCCGTCGCCGCTGGAAGGCGTGGGTATCATGCTGGTGCTGCTGGGCCTGATTGCCGTCAGTGGCGTGCGGCTGCGCCGCGGCTGGGGCATGCCGCCGTCCCGACAGGAGGATCAGCACTGACCCGCCTGGCCCGGTTGTGCGGCAATGCCGAAATGCATCGGCGCGCGGTGTCCATCCGGCTATGTCTACCCGGTTGAAATGATCGGGAAAGACACCCCGCGCAAGCTGGCTCCCTGACTGATTCGATATCCCGCCCGATCTCCATCATGCCCGACCTTTCCCAACTGTGGCCCCACCTGATCGCCTGGCTCAGCGGCCATGCGGTGATTCCATTCCTGACCGTGCTGCACATCAACGGTCTGGCCGGCAATCCGGACGACATCTCCGCCTCACTGCTGATCGCCGCCCTGCAGGTGGCCATCATCGGCCTGATTTTCCGGCCGCTGGAAAGCTGGTTTCCGGCCGAACGATGGACCGACCGCCGGCTGACCCTGGTCGATCGCAATTACACGGTGCTGATGCTGCTGGGCATCTTTCCGTTGTTCACTTATCTGGTGCTGACCCCGTTCAGCCATCTGTTCGGCGGCACCGACACCGGCAGCAGCACCGGCTCGCCGCTGGCGATCAGCCAGCTGATTCCCTGGTTCGACCATCACCCGCTGCTGCTGTTCCTGTTCTATTACGTGATCTACGACTTCGTCTATTACTGGATGCACCGCACCCAGCATGCGCTTCCGTGGTGGTGGGCGCTGCACAGCATGCACCACAGCCAGCGCCAGCTGAGCTGCTGGACCAACGACCGCGGCAGCCTGGTGGACGGTTTCATCCAGTCGATGATCCTTGCCGTGGTCGGTCTGGTGATCGGCGTGCAGCCGGACGAGTTCGCCTGGCTGATGTTGCTGGGCGAGCTGGTGCAGAACTTCTCGCACACCAACACGCGCATCGGTTTCGGCCGGGTGTTCGAGCGGCTGTTCGTCGATCCGAAGTTCCATCGCCTGCATCACATGCTGGTCGATCCCGATCGGCCGAAGCTGCACAACTGCAACTACGGACAGGTGTTCTCGGTGTGGGACGTGTTGTTCGGCACCGCCCTATACGGCGAGGCGCCGCGGCCGACCGGCGTCGGCGACCCGATCGTCGATGCCGACAACGACTACGGCCTGATCGGCCTGCACTGGGTCACCCTGAAGCGCTTCTGGGGGGCGGTGCGCCGACCGGAGGGTTGGCGGCCGGGCGAAGTGGCGTTCGGCGAGGACTACCGGCCGATCCCCGTCAGCCAACTGGATCTGCATGCGCTCACGCATGCACCGCGTGCCGAGCCGGGCCTCGATCCACCCGGCGGCAACACGTCCGTCGAGGGCGCACTGGGCTAGGAGCGTGGGCGGTAGAAACGTTCGCGGCGAAAAGTCCTCTGCGCGAGGACAGTTTTTCGGCGATTTGCCGGCCCATAGTGGTTCTATGGGCCAAAAAGCGACGGAAAAATGGACCGCGCGGAGGGCTTTGCAGCCC
>DATKVA010000030.1:0-10273 GCA_035530315.1 Rhodanobacter sp.
CGCCGGCAAGCGTGGCCGGAAAGACGGTCAGGGCTTGTATGTCTGGCAGGACGGCAAGCCCGTGAAACCCGAGGTCGACAAGGGCTATGTGGCGCCTGCGGATCTGCAGCAGCGCATGATCCTGCCGATGGTCAACGAAGCAATCGCGTGCCTGGCGGACGGCGTCGTCGACGATGCCGACCTGCTCGATGCCGGGGTGATTTTCGGTACCGGCTTCGCGCCGTTCCGGGGCGGCCCGATCCAGTACGCGCGCAGCGAGGGCGTCGACAAGCTGAAGGCGCAGCTCGAACAGCTGGCCCAGCGCCACGGCGACCGCTTCAGGCCGAAAAACGGCTGGGATCATCCGGCACTGGCGCTTGATCGCGAGAAATGAGTGCGCAGGAGTGAGAAACGAGTGAGAGCGGCCTATTGCCCGCTCGTTCGTCACGCCTCTCCACTCACTCCCCGCCCGATCACCACATCAGGTCATCGGGTACGCCATCGGCATCCACGCCGCCGGCGCCCGGGTCGACCAGCAGTGCAAGCTGATGCGCATCGATGGCACGCACTTTTTCGGCAACCTCGCGACTGACCAGCAGATAGCGTCCGCCCTGCTGGACCACGCCCAGCTCGCCGGCATTGAGCGACGCCAATTGACCGGCATCGACGTATACGCGCCGGATCTTGCCGGCGTATTCAAAATTGCGCGGCTGATCGGCCTCGGCCTTGTTGAGCGTGTTGTCCCGCAGCAACTGCTGGATCTGCTGCTTGCGCTCGCGGCGCAGGCGGGCCTGCTCGGCCGCCTCCTGCTCGACTCGCTTGCGCTCACTGGCCTCGGTCTGCGCGCGGATGGCATAAGCCCTGGCCAGATCCATCTCGCCTTGATCCCTGCGTGGCGGTCGCGGTGCGGATGGCGCCAGTGGCTTGGCATTCCTGGGTGTGGGCTTGCCACTTTGCGGTGACGTCGCGCGCTTGTCCTGGTGAACCCGGTTTTGCTGGACTTGCTTGACGATGCCGCTCTTGAGCAGCTGATCGCGCAGGGAATCGGCCATGATGGTGATCCGTGTCGGGTAGTCGTGTGGGTCAGTAATGCGGCGGCGGCGGTTCGTTGTGCGGATCTTCGGCCGGCGCGACACGCATCGACGAAAGTTCGCCGCGCAACTCGCGCAGCGCCCGCTCCAGTGCGGCGATCCGCAACGACTGACCGGCATCCGCCGTCGCCAACTCATGCACCGCATCGTCGATGAAGGTCAGCTTCACTTCCAGCTCGGTCAGCCGTTGCCGGAGGATGTCGTCGGAGTTGCTCATGACACGGGCTGCAAGCTGCGCCCCCGGCCGATACCGTAGTAGGCCAGCCCCGCCTCTTCCACCACGACCGGGTCATACAGATTGCGTCCGTCGAAGATGGCCGGTTCGTGCAACAGGCTGCGGATACGGGAGAAATCCGGGCTGCGGAATGCCTTCCACTCGGTGACGATGGCCAGTACGTCCGCACCTTGCAGAGCGTCGTACGCCTGCTCGCACAGCACCAGGTCATCGCGCTCGCCATACAGCCGGCGGGCCTCCTCGCGCGCTTGCGGATCGAAGGCACGCACCTTGGCGCCGGCATCCCACAAGGCCTGCATCAGGCGCCGGCTGGAGGCCTCGCGCATGTCGTCGGTATTCGGCTTGAACGCCAGCCCCCACAACGCGATCGTGCGACCCGCCAGCTGACCGTCGAAGTGGCGCGAGATCAGCTCGAACAGCTTGAGCTTCTGTTGCCGGTTCACCGCCTCGACCGCATCGAGCAAGCGCGCTTCGTAACCGCAGCTGCGCGCCGTATGCCCGAGCGCCTGCACATCCTTGGGAAAACACGATCCGCCGTAGCCGGCACCCGGATAGATGAAGCTGTAGCCGATGCGCGGATCCGAACCGATACCCTGGCGCACCAGTTCCACATCGGCGCCGACACGCTCGGCGATATTCGCGATCTCGTTCATGAAACTGATCTTGGTCGCCAGCATCGCGTTGGCGGCGTACTTGGTCAGCTCGGCCGAGCGCTCGTCCATCACCACCATGCGATCGTGATTGCGGTTGAACGGCGCATACAGCTTGCGCAGCAAGGCCACCGCGCGCGCGCTGGAGGAGCCCACGATGATCCGGTCCGGACGCAGGCAGTCGTCCACTGCCGCGCCCTCCTTCAGGAACTCCGGATTGGATACCACATCGAACTCGATCACGGCACCGCGCGCGGCCAGTTCGCCGGCAATGGCTTCGCGCACGCGATCGGCCGTGCCGACCGGAACCGTCGACTTGTTCACGATCACCGCATGGCGGTCCAGGTGCCGGCCGATCGTTCTGGCCACCTCGAGCACGTATTTCAGATCGGCGCTGCCATCCTCGTCCGGCGGCGTGCCGACGGCGATGAAGATCACCTCGCCGTGCGCGATCGACGCCTGCGCCTCGGTGGTGAAATCGAGCTGTCCGCTGGCGTGGTTGCGCCTGACGATGGCTTCAAGCCCGGGTTCGTAAATCGGAATCTCGCCGCGCTTCAGGCGCTCGACCTTGGCCACATCGACATCGACGCAAACCACACGATTGCCCATTTCGGCCAGGCAGGCACCCGTGACCAGGCCCACATAACCGGTACCGAAAATAGTGACCTTCATCATCGTCGCAGAGATTCCATCGGGACGTCAGCCGCCTATTCTAACCGTGCTGCGGACCCAACATGGCACCCGGAAAGCCGTTGCGCCATTACGGTCCGGCGCGCAACGCATCCCGGCACCCGGTCAAACGACGAGGGGCGCGAATCGCTTCGCGCCCCTCATGCCTTCTTTTGTCGCAACCTGTCAGGCCATCACGGCTTTCAGCCGCCCGGAGTCGGGCTCGGGGCGGCACCCGCGGGTGTCGGCCCCGTCTTGACCAGGGTCACGTCGAAGATCAACGTGGCATTCGGCGGCATCGGCGGCCGCGGCTGCGCGCCATAGGCCAGTGTCGAGGGGATGAACAGTTTGTAATGGCCACCGACCTGCATCAACTGCAAGCCCTCGCGGAAACCCGGGATCACGCCTGCCAGCGGGATCGAGGCCGGACCCGGCGGATTGTGCTTGGCCGATGCATCGAACACCTGGCCATTCACGAACGTGCCGGTGTAGTTGATCTCCACCGTATCGTTCGGGCCAGGCCGGGCACCAGTGCCCTGGGTGATCACTTTGTACTGCAGGCCCGAGGCGGTGGTCTTTACGCCAGGCGCGGTCTTGTTCTTGGCCAGGAACGCCTCGCCTTCGGCCTTGTTCGTTGCAGCCAGCTTGGTCATTTCAGCCTGGTACTTGGCCTTGATCTTGGCCATGAAGGCGTCGTGCACCTGCTTGGCTTCGGCATCGCTCATGGTCGGCTTCTGACCGGAGAGCGCTGCCTTTACCGCGTTCGCCACGGCCGTGGGATCCAGCTCATCGCGCATGATCGGTGGAATCTGCGAAGCGACCTCCCAACCCACCACATAACTTGCCTTGGCTTTGTCGACCGTGCCGGCGGCGCCGGTTTTGGCAGCCTGGGCAGCGAACACGCTCGCAGTCATGCCCAGCGCAACGGATATCGCTACCGCCGTCAGCGCGGGACGCAGAAAATGCTTCATTCGAAACTCCCTCATATTTGGATATGCCGGCAATGCCGACCGGCCCCCCCAATGGGGCAGGCTACGCATTGTGCGGCGCCGGGCCGGTCTTGGCAACGGTTCACCATCAGACCGCCAGCCGACATTAAGGTTCACCGCAGCACGTTTGCCCGATTCAGCCCGGCGGCCCGGCTTCGGGAGGAGTGGGCTTGTTCAATGTCTCTTTCAGCGCCGCCTGCAGGCGGGCGTGCATCTTTACCAAACCTCGCCACAACACCACCGCCAGCATCACGCCAAGCAGGATCAGCGAAAGCGCAACCTCGCGCGGGGGCAGAATGGCCGAACCCAGCGCGCTGACCAGCAGCCCCAGCGCAAGCAGGGTTACCAGCGGGATGACCCTGGCCAGCACATTGCGGATCGCCTGGGTATACGACCCGGCAAACCGCTCGCCGATGCCCAGCTCGGCCAGCAGCATGCCCAGCGCCTCGGCCTTGCGGTAGATGGCGATCAGCAGCGGCAGTGACAGGAACAAGGCAGAGGCCCAGATCAGGGTGTGGCGCAAGTCACGCCCGATACCGACCATCGAGAACCAGGTCCAGTTGTGCGCATTGACATAGGCGCCAACCATGAACAACGCCACCACCAGCAAGACATTGATGCCGATGTGCCACAGCAGCCGCTGGAAGATCGCCGCGATCGCGGCGTTTTCGTTGACCGGCTTGAGGTTCTCCAGCCAGCCGCTGTAGCTGGTCGCCAACAACCGCACCGAACCCGGCGTTACCCGCCGCAATCCATCCACCAGTCCATTGGCGGAACGCGTCAGATACGGCGACAACGCCATGCAGAGCACCGAGACCGCTACCGCGATCGGATAGATGAATTTGCTGATCACGCCGAGCGAGAGACCGAGCGTGGCGATCACGAACGAGAATTCGCCGATCTGCGCCATGCCCAGGCCCGATCGCAGCGCCGTACGCGGATCGTGGCCGATGATGAAGATGCCGAGACTGCAGGTCAGCGTCTTGCCGACGATGACTACCGCCGCAATCAGCAGTGCCGGCAACGCATATTGCAGCAGCATCGCCGGGTCGATCTTCAGGCCGATCGCCACGAAAAACAGCGCTGCGAACATGTCTCGCAGCGGCTCCACCAGCTTCAACACGCGACCGACACTGCGCGACTCGGCCACCACCGCGCCAGCCAGGAATGCCCCCAGCGCCACGCTGAACCCCATCCAGACCGCCAGCAGACTGGCGCCGAAACAGACTCCCAGGACGCTGACCAGCAAGGTTTCGTCGCGATCGAATCCGGCCACGTAATCGACCAGACGCGGCAGCAGAAGCAGGCCGAGAATCGTCCCCACGATCACGAACAAACCCAGATGGCCAATCAGCGAAAACGCCGTCTGGGCCTTCACCGAGCCGCCAATTGCCACCGCCGTCAGCAGGGTCAGCATCACGATGGCGAGCACGTCTTCTGCCACCAGCAGGCCCACCACCAGTTGGGCGAACGGCTGCTGCCGCTGGCCGCACTCGGACAGGGTACGGGTAGCCACCATGGTCGACGACAAGGCGATGATCGCGCCCAGGAACAAGGTGTCCATGCCTTTCCAGCCGAACAACCCACCGACGCCGACACCGATCCACAGCATCAACCCGACTTCGGCCACCGCCACCACCAGCACACCGACACCGACCGCCCGCAGTTTGCGCACACTGAATTCCAGCCCCAGCGTGAACATCAGCAGCACCACACCGAGGTTGGAGATGTCGTCGATCGCACGCGGATCGGCCACCACCATGCCTGGCGTATGCGGTCCAATCAGCACACCAGCCAGAATGTAGCCCAGCAGCACCGGCTGGCGCAGGCGCTGGAACAATATCGTGGTGACCCCAGCGACGATCATCACCGCGGCAAGGTCCCGAATGAAACCGATTTCGTGCATGCCTTGCCCTTCAGCGAATCCACTCGATGGATCGTCGGCAGCTTAAACGAATGGCTGCCGATCTGTTTGCCCGTCCCGATCGACCGGTATCGGGCAGCGACTCGTCGAGCCATGCCCCGAAAAAGCTTGACGGATATGCGACCGCAACCTATTCTTTCGGGCTTCCAGCGGCGGGGCCATAGCTCAGCTGGGAGAGCGCCTGCATGGCATGCAGGAGGTCGGCGGTTCGATCCCGCCTGGCTCCACCAATTTGACTTGTCCCCATCGTCTAGAGGCCTAGGACATCACCCTTTCACGGTGGCGACCGGGGTTCGAATCCCCGTGGGGACGCCAAGTTGGCCCGCAAGGCTGGAAAAAGCTGTAAAAAAACGTGGAGCGGTAGTTCAGCTGGTTAGAATGCTGGCCTGTCACGCCGGAGGTCGCGGGTTCGAGTCCCGTCCGCTCCGCCACTAACGGGAAGCCCGCCTGGTGCGGGTTTTTTGTTGTGGTGTATTTGTGCGCTCATCCATGTGCGCTAAAGATCAAGAAGCAGCCATCCATGGCTGCACTCTTCAAAAAAAACCTATTCCCGACCTCCCTCGCACGACTCCGTTTGCGATTGCAGTGTGCCGAAGGAATGTCCCTGCTCGGCCAGATATTCCAGCCAGCGCGACAGGAATCCATTCATGCGCAAGCGGTGCTGGAGCACGGTATGTGCGGGCGGGAATGGCCCGAGCACCTGCCACAAGTGCCTGCCGGGATGGCAATGCAGCGCCTCGGCCACGTGCGCGTCGGTGTACATGCGCAATTGCGCCGAGGGCGCGCGCTGGCCCGTGTGCGCGTCGACAAAATCATAGGTGAGCTCGAGTTCCAGCGTGTACGGATGGCATGCCTGCAGATGCAGATGCACGTTGAGTCCGTCGTCCACATTGGAAACATAGCGCCCGGGACTCAAGCGCGAGGGCGCAAACAGCCGGGCCAGCCGATGATAGTTTTCCGCATACAACCCCATCAGGAAGCCGAAGCGTCCCGGCAACAGGTTGGATCGGTTGGCGGACACGGTACTCATCGGTAGCGGCAACTCCTCGCATTCACTTTAGAACATGGTCCGCTCGATGCCGAAGCGGTCGAAAATCTTGCTGGCAATCTCCTCGATCGATACATGCGTGGTATTGAGACTGGGGATGCCGGCGTGACGCATCAGCTTGTCGGCCTGCTCCAGCTCCCAGCGGCACTGCTTCAATGTTGCATAACGGCTGCCCGCCCGGCGCTGCTCGCGAATCTGCGCCAGACGCAGCGGATCGATAGTCAGACCATACAGCCTGTCCCGGTACGGGCGCAGTCGTGCCGGCAACTCCAGTTTCTCGAGATCCTCGTCGGTCAACGGATAGTTGGCTGCGCTGACACCGTAATGCAAGGCCATGTAGAGGCAGGTCGGCGTCTTGCCCGAACGCGACACGCCAACCAGGATCAGGTCGGCATCGGCGTAGTTCACGTCCATGCCATCGTCATGGGTGAGCGCGTAATTGGTGGCGTTGATGCGCGCCTCGTATTTCTCGAAATTCACCAGGCCGTGCGAGCGATTGACCGCCCCGGAGCGATTGGCGCCCAGCTCCTTTTCCAGTGGCCCGATGAACGGCGCGAAGACATCCAGCATCAGCGCCCCGCTGGTGGCAACGATTTCGCACAGTGCGGGATCGGTCATGGTGTTGACCACGATCGGCCGCAGACCGCTCTGCGCATAGACGGTCTTGATGCGCAACGCGGCCGCCTCCGCCTTGCGCGCATCGTCGGTGAACGGCAGCCGGTGCTTGTCGAACTGCACGCCTTCGAACTGCGTCAGAATGCTGTTGCCGATCGTTTCCGCCGTAATACCAGTGGAGTCGGAGATGAAATATACCGTGCGCTGCATGACCTCTACCCGTTCGATGAATGCATTTGTTCGCACCTTATCCCAAGCGCAAAACACTGTCGTGGATTGACTGATGGCTGACTGGTATGCAGTTGGAACGGCAAAACGTGGCAATGGTCTTCTTGTGCTTCGCACCATCGACAGCGGACAATACCAGTTTATGGCCGTCCGTTTCGTGCCGGCATGCCGCACCACCCCGTTACCCCATTGAGCACTCCTGGAGGAGAACCCCTTGAACGATCTGGTGCTATGGCTCGACCAGCTACGCATGACCGACCTGGACAAGGTTGGCGGCAAGAATGCCTCGCTCGGCGAGATGATCGGCAACCTCGCCAAGCTCGGCGTTTCCGTGCCGGGCGGCTTTGCCACCACCGCCGATGCGTTCAAGCATTACCTGGAAAGGAGCGGGCTGGCCGTTCGCATCCAGGATCGCCTGGCCACGCTCGACGTCGAGGATGTCGACGCACTGGTTGCCTGCGGCAGGGAAATCCGCGACTGGATCGTCGGCACCGCCCTGCCCGACGAACTCGAGCAGGCGATCCGGGACGCGTACCAGAAGCTGTGCCGGGACGCTCTTGGTGATGAGTCCGGCCATGGAGGGCCGGCTATTGATTCCCGCAATCAGGGACGATCGCAAAAACCCATGGACATCGCCGTCGCCGTCAGGTCGTCAGCCACGGCCGAGGATCTGCCGGACGCCTCCTTCGCCGGTCAGCAGGAAACCTTCCTCAACGTGGTCGGCATCGACGACGTGCTGCTCAAGGTGAAGGAAGTCTTCGCGTCGCTGTACAACGATCGCGCCATCGCCTACCGCGTGCACCATGGCTTCAAGCACGAGGACGTATTCCTGTCTGCCGGCGTGCAGCTGATGGTGCGCTCGGACGTGGGTGCTGCCGGCGTGCTGTTTACGCTCGACACCGAGTCGGGTTTCCGCGACGTGGTGTTCGTCACTGGCTCCTACGGACTCGGCGAAATGGTCGTGCAGGGCGCGGTCAATCCGGACGAGTTCTATGTGTTCAAACCGACGCTGCGCGACGGCAAGCCCGCGGTGCTGCGTCGCAGCCTGGGCGCCAAACAACTGCGCATGGTCTATTCCGACGCGCCGGACGAACGGGTCAGGACCGAAGACACGCCGGCCGAGCTGCGCAACCGCTTCTGCATCAGCGATGCGGATGTGGAGGATCTCGCGCGCCAGTCGCTGATCATCGAGCAGCACTACGGCCGCCCGATGGACATCGAGTGGGCGAAGGACGGCCACAGCGGCAAGCTGTACATCGTGCAGGCACGGCCGGAAACCGTGAAATCGCGCGATCACGCGACCCAGATCGAGCGCTTCCATCTCAACGAGAAGGGCAAGGTGCTGGCCGAGGGGCGTTCGATCGGCCAGAAGATCGGCGCCGGCAAGGCCCGGGTGATCCGCTCGCTGGCCGACATGAACAAGGTGCAGCCGGGCGACGTGCTGATCGCCGACATGACCGATCCCGACTGGGAGCCGGTGATGAAGCGGGCGTCCGCCATCGTCACCAACCGCGGCGGCCGCACCTGCCACGCGGCGATCATCGCGCGCGAACTGGGCGTGCCGGCGGTAGTCGGCACCGGCAACGCGCTGGAAAAGATCCCCGATGGCGTCGATGTCACCGTGTCCTGCGCCGAGGGCGATACCGGCACGATCTACGAGGGCATCCTGAAGTTCGAGCGGATCACCGCCGATCTCGGCGCCATGCCCGAGGCTCCGCTGAAGATCATGATGAACGTGGCCAACCCGGAGCGCGCGTTCGACTTCGGCATGCTGCCCAATGCCGGCATCGGCCTGGCCCGCCTGGAGATGATCATCGCCAGCCATATCGGCGTGCACCCCAAGGCACTGCTGGAATACACCAGGCAGGATGCCGAGACCAAGGCGAAGATCGACGAGCGCATGGCCGGCTATGCCGATCCGGTATCGTTCTACGTCGACCGCCTGGCCGAAGGCATCGCCACCATCGCCGCCTCGGTCTATCCGAAGCCGGTGATCGTGCGGCTGTCCGACTTCAAGTCGAACGAATACGCCGGCCTCATCGGCGGCTCGCGCTACGAGCCGCATGAAGAGAACCCGATGATCGGCTTCCGCGGCGCCAGCCGCTACGTGGACCCGAGCTTCGCCGAGGCGTTCGCGCTGGAATGCCGTGCGCTCAAGCACGTGCGCGAGGTGATGGGCCTGGTCAATGTGTGGGCGATGATCCCGTTCGTGCGCACGCTCGGCGAAGGCCGCAAGGTGATCGAGGTGCTGGCGAAGAATGGCCTCCGCCAAGGCGAGCACGACCTGAAGGTGATCATGATGTGCGAGGTTCCCTCCAACGCCCTGCTGGCCGACGAGTTCCTGGACATCTTCGACGGCTTCTCGATCGGCTCCAACGACCTGACCCAGCTCACCCTCGGCCTCGACCGCGATTCGAGTATCGTCGCCAGCCTGTTCGACGAGCGCGATCCGGCGGTGAAGAAACTGCTGGCCATGGCAATCCGCACCGCCCGCGCCAAGGGCAAGTACATCGGCATCTGCGGCCAGGGCCCCTCCGATCATCCGGACCTGGCGGAGTGGTTGATGGAACAAGGCATCGAATCGGTATCGCTGAACCCGGATACCGTGGTCGATACCTGGCTGCGGCTGGCGAAGAAAAAAGCCGCCACCCTCGCCAGCACGTAACCCGGCCCGATGTTCGCACGCTTGTCTCGACCCGGCCCGGCGCGTAAACTTGCCGGCTCGCGCCGACCAGCGCGCGCCCCTCCGGAGAGGTGGCAGAGTGGTCGAATGTACCTGACTCGAAATCAGGCGTACGTGTAAGCGTACCGAGGGTTCGAATCCCTCCCTCTCCGCCAGTTGTAC
>DATKVA010000031.1:0-5581 GCA_035530315.1 Rhodanobacter sp.
GCTCACCGACAAGCTCAAGCTGGGGTTGAGCGGCGGCGTCAGCCGCAACCGGGACAACCTGGCCAGCACCGCCCATTTCAAGTCCAACAGCAACGTCACCGCCGGCGCCTACTACGCGCTGACCCGGAGCGTGACGCTGGATCTGGAACTCAGCCAGACCCGCTCGAAGGATTTCGCCGGCAACACCGCGCGCATGAACGGCGTGGCCTTCGGCGGCATCCTGTTTTTCTGACCGGCACGACGGACCACAACGGAGCGATCGCATCAAGGGACCAACGCCATCGCCGGTCTTCTCGCTATAGGGAAGATCCTGACGGCAGCGGGAAGCCCCGATCCGGCGGAACCACGCGTCGCACCGGTCGCGCGCTGCCGCACCTGACCCTGAAATCATCCGCAAGATGGTGGCAGGGAGGGTGCGGCGGCGTGTGCCCGGGCGACACGATGTTCTACGCGGGCATCGGCTTTGTCGGTGGGATGTTCACCAGGGAAGCGTCGTGAGCCAGCAGATGCGCTTCACCGTGTTCGATGATGAAATAGCGGAACGCCTCGGCGGCGGGGGACAGCTGCCGCGCCTGCATGCGCACGATGAACCAGCTGCGCATTAGCGGCGTGTCCTCCACATCCAGTATGCGCAGCAGATGATTGCGCAACTCCAGGCCGACGGTGTGCAGGGACAGCAGGCTCAGGCCCAGCCCGGCGATCACCGACTGCTTGATGGTCTCGTTGCTGGATACTTCCATGCTGATGTTCGGTTCGAAATGGTGCTCGGCACAGAATGCGTCCAGGGCGGCGCGGGTACCTGAGCCCTGTTCGCGCGCAATGAACGCATAGGGCGCCAGCGCCTGCGCCGGCATGTGTCCGATGCTGGCCAGCGGATGTTCCGCCGGGCAGACGAATACCAGCGGATGTGCGGCGAAAGGTTCGGCGCGGGTGGCGATTTCGCGCGGCGGACGGCCCATCACCGAGAGATCGACCTCGCCGTCTTTCATCATGGCGACCAATTGTTCGCGGTTGAGCGCGACGCGCAGCCGCACATCGATGCCCGGGTGCTCCTCGTGGAAGCGTGCCAGCAACTGGGGTACGAAATACTTGGCGGTGCTGACCATGCCGATGGTCAGCAGCCCGCGATCCAGATGCTGGAAGCTGGCCATGAAACCCTCGGCATCCTTCAGTGCAGCCAGCATGCGCTTGGCATGTACCAGGAAATATTCCCCCGCGGTGGAGAGCGTCAGCTGGCGGCCTTCGCGATCGAACAGGGGCAGGCCGACCTGGGTCTCCAGTTCCCTGAGCTGCATCGACACCGCCGGTGGCGTGATGTGCAGCGCCGCCGCGGCACGCTGGCTGCTGCCTTGTTTTGCCACTTCGGCGAAGATCTGAAGTTGACGAAAGGTGATGTGCATAGGTAAGTATTACTTTAATTACAAGAAAATATATTCTGACTTTTACTTATCCGACGACCAACTTACAGTCGACCCCTGTCCGCGTCAATCGCACAGCACGTGGTTCCAGGGAGACTCATGAATCCGCCCGACATCGCCATCAGCACCGAAGTCACCGATCTCACCGGGGATGCCAGGAAGCGCTATACCGCCGGCGTCTTGAAATACCGTCAGATGGGCTACTGGCAGCCCGACTACCAACCCGTCGCGACCGACACGATCTGCCTGTTCCGGATCACGCCGCAGGAAGGGGTCGACCCGGTCGAGGCGGCGGCAGCCGTGGCCGGCGAATCGTCCACCGCGACCTGGACCGTGGTCTGGACCGATCGCCTGACCGCCTGCGACAGCTACCGCGCCAAGGCCTACCGGGTCGAGCCGGTACCCGGTACGCCGGGCCAGTATTTCGCCTGGGTGGCCTACGACATCATCCTGTTCGAGGAGGGCTCGATCGCCAACATCACGGCCAGCCTGATCGGCAACGTGTTCAGCTTCAAGCCGCTGAAGGCGGCCCGGCTCGAAGACATCCGCATGCCGGTGGCGCTGGTCAAGACCTTCAAGGGTCCGCCCACCGGGCTGGTGGTCGAGCGCGAGCGGCTGGACAAGTTCGGCCGTCCGCTGCTCGGCGCCACCACGAAACCCAAACTGGGGTTGTCCGGACGCAACTACGGCCGGGTGATCTACGAGGGCCTCAAGGGCGGGCTGGACTTCATGAAGGACGACGAGAACATCAACTCGCAACCCTTCATGCACTGGCGCGACCGCTTCCTCTACGTGATGGACGCGGTCAACAAGGCCAGTGCCGCGACCGGCGAGGTCAAGGGCAGCTACCTCAACGTCACCGGCGCGACGATGGAGGACATCTACGAGCGCGCCGAATTTGCCAAAGAGCTGGGCTCGGTGGTGATCATGCTCGACCTGGTGATCGGCTGGTCGGCGATCCAGAGCATGGCCAACTGGGCGCGCAAGCACGACATGATCGTGCACATGCACCGCGCCGGCCATGGCACCTATACCCGGCAGAAGAACCACGGCGTGAGTTTTCGCGTAATGGCCAAGTGGCTGCGCCTGGCCGGCGTCGACCATCTGCACGCCGGCACCGCCGTGGGCAAGCTGGAGGGCGATCCGATGACGGTGCAGGGTTACTACAACGTCTGCCGCGACAGCTACACCAAGCAGGATCTGCCGCGCGGCCTGTTCTTCGATCAGGACTGGGCCGACATGAAGAAGGTAATGCCGGTGGCCTCGGGCGGCATCCACGCCGGGCAGATGCACCAGTTGATCGATCTGTTCGGCGACGACGTGATCCTGCAGTTCGGTGGCGGCACGATCGGCCACCCGGCCGGTATCCAGGCTGGCGCCGTGGCGAATCGCGTGGCGCTGGAGACGATCGTCAAGGCACGCAACGAGGGCCGCGACATCAAGAACGAAGGTCCGGAGATCCTGCACAAGGCGGCGCAATCCTGTACCCCGCTCAAGCAGGCGCTGGAAACCTGGAAAGACGTCTCCTTCAACTACGCCAGCACCGACACCAGCGATTTCGCCACCACACCCAGCGTGGCCTGACAGGAGCGCGCCAGCATGATGACCAACCCTACCGGCAAGATCACCCAGGGCCAGTTCAGCTTCCTGCCCGAACTGACCGATGCCGAAATCCGCCTGCAGGTCGACTACGGCCTCGGCAAAGGCTACGCCTGGAGCATCGAGTACACCGACGACCCGCATCCGCGCAACACCTACTGGGAAATGTTCGGCATGCCGATGTTCGACCTGCAGGACGCCGCGGGCGTGATGCTGGAGCTGGCCAGCTGCCGCAAGACCTTCCCCCATCACTACATCCGCCTGATGGCATTCGACTCGACGCGCGGCGTCGAAAGCATCGCGATGAGCTTCATCGTCAATCGACCCGAGAACGAACCCGGGTTTGGCCTGGTCCGGCAGGAAGTGCGGGGTCGCAGCATGCGTTACACGTTGCACGGCTACGCCAGCGACAAACCGGAAGGCCATCGCTACTGAGCCAGCCTGTGTCCGCCGAGTCCATCCACGAGGTCGCGCCATGCACCGTATCGCCCCGTCGATTCTTTCCGCCGACTTCGCACACCTGGGCGAGGAGGTACGCAGCGTCATCGCTGCCGGTGCCGACTGGATCCATTTCGATGTCATGGACAACCACTACGTACCCAACCTGACCATGGGGCCGATGGTGGCGCAGGCGATCAAGCCGTGGTGCGTGCGTGCCGACGGTAGCGGGATACCGCTGGACGTGCACCTGATGGTGGCGCCGGTGGATGCGCTGGCAAGCGCCTTCGCCAAGGCGGGCGCCAATGTCATCAGCTTTCACCCCGAAGCCTCGGCGCACGTCGATCGCACCCTGCAGCTGATCCGGGGCGAGGGCTGCCAGGCCGGGCTGGTGTTCAACCCGGCCACGCCGCTGGATGTCCTGCAGTGGGTGATCGACAAGGTCGATCTGGTGCTGGTCATGAGCGTCAATCCCGGCTTCGGCGGGCAGAGCTTCATCGACAGCGCACTGCGCAAGATCGAACAGGCCCGCCAGCTGATCGACGCCACGGGGCGCGATATCCGGCTCGAGGTCGATGGCGGCATCAAGGTCGACAATATCCGCCGGGTCGCCAGCGCCGGCGCCGATTGCTTCGTCGCCGGTTCGGCGATCTTCGGCCAGCCGGACTACCGTGCCGTGATCGACGCGATGCGTGCCGAACTCGCCGGAGTCGGCTGAGATGAATGCGCCCGATTACCATATCCCCGGGAGCATGGCGGCATCCCAGCCGGCGACCGAAGCGGCACCCGAAGTGACGTCCGCAAGGACCGTCAACGAGGTGCTGGCGCAGAGCCAGGTCGAGGCGGTGCTGGACGAACTCGAGCACGACCTGGTCGGGCTGGCGCCGATCAAGCAGCGTATCCGCGACATCGCCGCGCTGCTGGTGATCGACAAGCTGCGCATGAATCTCGGTCTCGCGGCCGTGGCGCCCAGCCTGCACATGTGCTTCACCGGCAACCCCGGCACCGGCAAGACCACGGTGGCGCTGCGCATGGCCGAGATCCTGCATCGACTGGGCTATGTGCGAAAGGGCCACCTGGTTGCCGTGACCCGCGATGACCTGGTCGGCCAGTACATCGGCCACACCGCGCCGAAGACCCGGGAAGTATTGAAGAAGGCCATGGGCGGCGTGCTGTTCATCGACGAGGCGTACTACCTGTACCGGCCCGAGAACGAGCGCGACTACGGTCAGGAGGCCATCGAAATCCTGCTGCAGGTGATGGAGAACCAGCGCGACGACCTGGTGGTGATCCTGGCCGGCTACAAGGACCGCATGGACACGTTCTTCAAGTCCAATCCGGGCCTGAGCTCGCGCATCGCCCACCATCTCGATTTCCCCGACTACTCGGTGGATGAGCTGAGCCAGATCGCCCAGCGCATGCTGGCGCAACAGCATTACCGCTTCGGCGAAGGGGCCGCGGAGGTATTTCGCGACTATCTCGGCTTGCGCATCGCGCAGCCGCATTTTGCCAATGCGCGCAGCGTGCGCAATGCGCTGGACCGCGCGCGCCTGCGCCAGGCCAGCCGCCTGTTTGCCGAGCGCGATCGTGTGCTGAGCGAAGCCGATCTCACCACCCTCATTCCGGCCGATCTGCTGGCCAGCCGCGTGTTCCAGAGCCCCAGCCCCTGAGGTCGCCATGCCACTGTCCAGACGTTCGACCCTGACCCAGTACCTGATCGAGCAGCGCCGCCGTTTTCCGCAGGCCAGCGGCGAGCTCAATGCGTTGATCCTCGACGTGTCCATCGCCTGCAAGGGGATTGCCCGCGCGGTCGCGTTCGGCGAGCTCGGCGAGACCATGGGCGTGGTCGCCGGCGGCGGGACGGTCAACGTGCAGGGCGAGGTGCAGAAGAAGCTCGACGTGGTCAGCAACGAAATGTTCGTGCGCACGGCCGAATGGTCCGGTCATCTGGCCGGCATGGCGTCGGAGGAGATGGCGCAGCCGTACCAGATTCCCGAGAGCTACCCGCGCGGCAAGTACCTGCTGGTATTCGACCCGCTGGATGGTTCCGGCAACATCGACGTGAACGTCTCGGTCGGCAGCATCTTCTCGATCCTGCGCGCGCCGCAGGACGTGATCGATTCGGG
>DATKVA010000032.1:0-13377 GCA_035530315.1 Rhodanobacter sp.
ATGCAGTCTGACAATCGTTGAACCCGTGAAGTAAAGACACAGGCAACGCAGCATTGAGGACAACATCATGACCAGCAGTGGCCCGAAAGCTCAGGGCAAAAACACTATGCGGCTGGAGTTGACGGGAAGTCTCCTAGGGAAGGTTAGATTCTGCGAGGACAGAGCTCCGCTTTGGGGCCAGATGGAAACCTGACCCCTCACGTGATTCAGTTGGCTTTTTCCGGCAGTGGCAGGTGCACCCAATCATTATAGAAAGCTTCGATATCCGGTTCGAACTCGTGAATCACCGGATACCACGGAGTCGGCGCCTCAACGTCATGCATGGTGCCGCACTCCGGGCAATAGTATTCGCGGTACACCTGCCAGTTGGTGTCTGGCGCCATCAGCGTCGGATAGACTTCACGCATGGCTTCCGGCGTATCGCGAACGTAAACCAAAGCCTCAAGTTTCCAGTTCTTGCGGTAATCGCCAAATTCGTGACCACAACTGCATTTGGTGACCCATTCCTTGGTCGTTTTGTTCTGTGCGATGTAAAGATGCAGGCTGATCGGCAGGATGATCTTGTCATCCCAAGGCAAACTGGACTGCAGCGTAGCCAGATACATACGGAAGCGATCCGCGTCCTTCGGCATGGAAAGCATGCGCATGGTGGTTTCCCAGTCCAGTTTGCCTTCCACCAGGTAGTTCACTTGCTCTTGCGTATAAGCAGACATTTCTATTCTCCAAAGACGGTGGCCGGCAGGGACCCGCTCAAACCAGGTCCCTGCTCAGACTTCAAATCACTCTTCAACCAGGGTCACGGTGCGGACATCCGGCAACTTCGACAGATCCATGCGGTATTTGGAACCGAATGAAGGAACGCCAAGCTCGGATTCCAGCAGTTCCCAATCGGCGGGCAAGTCCCAGAATGCCTTGAACTCATTCTTGAACTTGACGCTGAGGTCGAAACTGGTAGCAAACATATGGCGTACCTGAACCGAAGCGTGCTTCGTGATGATCCGCTCGCGCTCTTCCTTCATCCAGTCGCGGGTCGGGAGCGCTCTGGCGATACGCTCCTTGCGGATTTTCTTGCGGCGCTCGGCAGTCTTGGCGACATCAACCACCCAGACGTCATCCTGGTCGTTCGAAATCACCACCCCGTAGACCTTCTCGGCGAACTCGGGCAAAACGAAGTGGCTGTTGAGATCCTTTTCAACCGATGCGCAATCGCGATCGATTGGATCGCCGAAGCCGGGGCCACCACGCAAGTAGTTCAAATACAGATCGTGGTTTTCGAAAATGGCTTCCGTGGTTGTGCACTGCTTATCTCGCTTGACCTCCGCGGTGGCACTGATATGGCGCTCGTATTGCGTATTCTGTGGATTGCGATCGGCACCCAGGGGCAGCGACATGCCATCCCGGATGCGTGCTTCGAGATCGGTTTTGTGCGCCTCAAAACGATAGCCGGTAGCCGATGGGTAACCCCCCATCAAACCCCAGTCGCTGTTCATGTAGCCATTGCCGGAGAAGAACATGGTCCAGTCTTGCGCCTTCCATACCATGCGCAGGGTCTCGAAACCGCAGCCGCCGCGAAACTTGCCGTAACCGCCGGAGTTGGTCTTGACGTTGCGGCCCATGTACAACAGCGGCTCCGCCATTTCCCAAATCTCGATATCGCCCATGTCGCCTTCGGGATTCCACACCGCCGCGTTGTGATTCAGTCCATCCTTGATTGCGCAGGCGCCTGTGCCACATGCGGCGGTCTCGAAATTGTTGACCGCATGCACTTCGCCGTCCTGGTTGATTCCGCCACCCTGCAACCAGTTGCAGGCATTGGCATTGCCAGCATTGACTTCCTCCAGATAGCCGCGGGCATAGAAGGATTGGCTCATGCCACGCCAGATGCCGCTCCAAGCCGAGACCAGGAAGTGCCAGGCATTTGCATGCGCGGTTCGACGGTCATCCGGATTCATCCAGGTACCTTTTGGAATCCTGAATTCGGTCGCGTAGTACGCGCCGTCGTTGATGCGCGCAGTCGGCACCAGCGTCTGCGTCAGCATGACCCAGATACCGCTGGTGAATGCGACCTGATTGGCGTTGTAGCTATGCCAACCCCAGCGGCTTGCACCCTCGAAATTGAGCTTCCAGGTTGCGTCCGGACGTATCGTCATTTCACATGGCGCATGCATGATGCTGTTCATCTTGCCAAAGGCTGAAGCAAGACTCATGTCGTCGTGCGCATAAGGAACATCGACAAACGAGACCCTGCGGTAGATGCCGGGAACGGTCATTGCCTTGAGCCGCAATTGCAGGCCGCGCCGCCCCTCTTCAATCACTTCGTGGGCAAACTTTGTGTAGTTCTCGATGCCTTCGGCCTCGAGTACTTCTTCCACCAGCTTGCGGATCATGTGGCAGCCGGCGATGCGCGTGCGTTCGTCCAGGATCCAGTATTTGGCGGTCCGCACATTGCGCTGGCTTTCGTGCAGCCAGTCGCGCAGCGGGGTGTCATTGATGCCGGTCTTGCGGCAGGTGACTTGCAAACCGTCGCCGAAGCGGGAGACTTGACCGCTCGACATCGAACCCGGCGTCATCGCGCCGAGGTCAATCACGTGGGTTACGCCACCGACCCACCCCACCAGCTTGCCTTCCCAGAAAATCGGCACGATGGTGCAGATATCACAAGGATGCACATTGCCGATGGAACAATCATTGTTGGTGAACATGTCACCATGATTGATGCCTGGATTGGTTTCCCAGGCGTTTTCGATCATGTACTTGATCGCTGCTCCCATGGTGCCGACGTGAATGATGATCCCGGTGGAAGTCAGGATGCAGTCGCCGGCCGCGTTATACAGCGTGAAACACAGTTCGCCTTCCTGCTCGACGATCGGCGATGCAGCAATTTTCTTTGCCGTCTCGCGGGCGTGCACGAGGCCGCCGCGAATCCTGGAGAAAAGCTTTTCATAGGTAATCGGATCTGCTTCCTTGAACTCCAGTCTTTCAAGGCCGTTGTAGAAGCCGGTCTCCTTGGTACGCGCCAGCACTTCATCGCGATGCTGCTTGAGGGTCTTGCCATTGCCCAGCAAATCGGGCCAGCCCGACTCATTCCTTGACATCTTATTCATGATCGGTCTCCCAATTTGACTTCTTGAAGATGGAACAAGCGGTGTTTGTCGCAATAGGTTTCGAACCCCAGCGGCACGATGAAGGTAGTGGAAGGCGATTCGATGATTGCCGGACCCAGCACGCGGTTGCCCGCCTTGAGCGCCTCCATCGACCAGATCTGGGCGTCCTGCCATTGTTTCTGGCGATAGAAGGGACGGCTGCCGATATGTGCTTCTTTCGGTGGGATCGGACCGGCATCCGCTTCTTCGGGCAGTTCCGGCTTGGACGAAACGACGCTGCCGCGCATGATTGCGCCCGTCACGCCAAAACCCAATTCCGGTGAACTTGCCGATGCCGCATAGACCCGTGCATAGGTTTCGTCAAAGGCATGGATCATCTTTTCCCAGTCCGCCAAACTGGAAGCACTGGTGACAGGCGAGTTGATCTCCAGGTCATTCAGCTGACCCATGAACTGCATCCGATAGCCGGGACGCAGCAATACATCCTCCGGCTTGAATCCATTGATGATGAATTCGTCGATGACCTTCACGCTCAACTCGGCCCATGCTTCCGTCACGGTTCTGCAGGCTTGCACTTTCTCCGCATCGCTGGCATTCGGCCCGACGCCGATATCGACACTCTTGTCATAGCGGTATTCGTACTCGGCGCAGGCGCAGCCGAAGGCGGAGAACCCGGCCGCCCAGGCTGGCACCACCACATCCTTGAAGCCGAGTCCTTCCGTATAGCCATAGGTATGGACCGGACCGGCGCCACCGTACGAAAAGCAAACGAAGTCGGCCGGGTTGTAGCCCTTGGCGCTGATGACGGAACGCATGTATTCGCGCAGGTTCAGGTCGAGAAGTTCGATCACGCCAGCGGCAGCATCTTCAACGGTCAGTCCGAGCGGATCGGCTATTTGCTCCTTCAGATACTTTCGGGCACGTTCGACATCGAGCTTGATGGCACCGCCGAGGAAATTGTCGGGGTTGAGGTAACCCAGCACCACGTGACAATCGGATACCGATACCGTGTCCAGGCCACTGTCGGCCCAGCACATGCCAACTCGATATCCTGCGCTGTCCGGACCGAGCTTGATCGCCTTGCTGTAGGGATCGATGCGGATAAAGCTGCCGGCGCCTGCACCTACCGAATCCATGGCGACCAGCGGCAACGACAACAAAAGGCGCGCCATATCCGGATCGGACTGGATCGCGAAGTTGCCCTTGGTGATGATCGCCATGTCAAAACTGGTGCCGCCGATATCGCTGCAGGCAATATTGTCGTAGCCCAGTTTCTCGCCCAGGAATTTCGAGCCGATCACGCCACCGATGGGACCGGAGACGATCGTTCGCGCCAGTTCCTTGGCTTTCCAGCCAATGGTGCCACCGTGTGTCGCCATCACGCGCAGGTCGAATTTGGCACCATGCTTCTTGAAGCGGTCGCTGACTTTTTTCAGAGTGGCGCGGGACGGTTCGGCCGCGTACGCTTCCAGAATGGTGGTGTTGGTGCGGTGCGTTTCCTTGCGCGAAGGATAATAATCGACAGTCGCGAAGACCGGGATGTCAGAGCCGATTTTCTTCAATTCTTCACGGCAGATATCGCGTGCACGCAGTTCACTCTGTTCGTTTTTGTGAGACTGCAGAAGACTGATGACGATCGCCTTGGAACCGCGCGCCACCAACTCGTGGGTGGCCACCCGCACTTCATCCTCGCGCAACGGAATCACGACCTGACCCTGAACATCGGTACGCTCGGTGACGCCACGGGTGCGCGACAGTGGCACCAGCGGTTCGTCGTAATGGTGGCAGTTCAAATGGATCCGTTCTTCCAGCGCATACCCGAGATAGCTCTGCGCCGCACGCCCCATCGAATGGATGTCCTCAAACCCCCGGTTGCACATCAGGCCCACATCGAGGCCCTTGCGTTGCACCACCCGGTTCAGCATGGCGGTACCGGAATAGACGCAGGTCAAGAGTTCCGGAAAGACATCGTCCACTTTGCGCTGCCATTCGGCCAGGGCATCGATCGATGATTCGTAGATGGCTTGGGATTCATCCCCCGGATTGCTTTGCGCTTTGCCGACGACGAATGATCCATCCTTCCGTACGAAGAAGGTGTCGGTCATCGTGCCACCGGCATCGATGCCCATCACCTGTACGGGCGAGTCTTGCGATTCCATGTGTGTCTCCTCAATGAATGTGACTATTCGAACCCGTGAGACCGAGGCCTAGCCGGCCGGCCATGCAATGGCACGGACATGACATCGGCTGCAAACGCCGTGCCATGCATTTTCGAGAAGATGTCGTTATTGCAAATTACTGAAACAACTCGTTTTTCTTTCAAATGAAAGAACGCGTTGCGTAGCAGCAATTCGACTTGGGGGATCGGTCGTCGACCGTTATTCGGATGGTTTTGTGCTACGCATCATCGAACGTCGCGGCCACCACGAAGAGCCACATCCTCTGGCCCACAGCCGGTGGAATCCGTACGCATCGACAGAGGCTGCGGCCTAGCAGCCTGTCGGACTTTGCTCGACCGGGCTGCGAATCCGGCTGTGCGGTCCACTATCCGCCGCTTGATGTCGATAGAACCACTATGGGCCGACGAAACGTCGAAAATCTGTCCTCGCACAGCCGACTTCTCGCCTCGACCAGCAAAGCCCGACAGGCTGCTAGCCAGGGGATGTCATCAGGAGGGGATCCGATCAAGGGCAGAGCATCCTTGGTCTGCTGATCCATCAGCTCTATCGGCCATTGGCCGGGCAAGACCGCTCATCTTCAACGGCGATGGTCAAGACCCAACGCGGAGCGGATTCAATTGCGAAGTGGCTAGCCGGGATAGCGCGCGCGGAAACCGGACACCTCGTCATGAAGACCATACCTCTCGAGCTTCAAGTACAAAGTACTCTTGGCGATGCCAAGCAATTTGGCCGCGGTGGTCAGGTTTCCCGATGCCGTACGGATGGCGTCAACAATGACCTCGCGTTCTACGTGCGTAATACGCAGTTTGGAGCATTGGGCGCTGCGCTCGGCAGTGACCTTGTCCCCGCATTGTTCCCCACGGATGTCCTGCGGCAGCGAATCCGACTCGATCACTGTCGACGTCGACGTCAACAACATCGACTCGACTGCGTTGCGCAGTTCACGGACATTGCCGGGCCAGGCGTAGGTTTCCAGTGCTTCGATTACCCCGCTACCGAACCCGTGGTGTCCAAGACCATGCTTCCTGGTACCGGATTCCAGGAAGTGTTCGGCCAGCGTGCGGATGTCCTCCGGACGTTCTCGCAGGCAGGGGATGTGGATACTGGTCACCACGATCCGGTAGAACAGATCCATCCGGAATCGGCCCTCGGCGACCTCCTTGCGCAAATCGCGGTGGGTGGCGGCGACCAGGCGAAAATCCACCTTGCGCGGCTGGTTCTCGCCCAACCGGTAGATCTCGCCCTGCTCCAGTACCCGCAACAGGTGTGGCTGCAGATCCAGCGGCATTTCCCCGATCTCGTCAAGGAACAATGTTCCACCATTGGCCGCCTCCACCTTGCCACGCTGCCCCCCGCGCCGTGCGCCGGTAAATGCGCCCTCGGCGTAGCCGAACAGCTCACTGAGGAGCAGTTCACGCGACAACCCTCCGCAATTGACCGCGACGAATGGTCCGGTGCGGGCGGCGCTGGCACGGTGAATGCCGTGGGCGAACTCTTCCTTGCCCACCCCGGTTTCGCCTGTCAGCAGTATCGACACCCTGGATTTCGCCAGCTGCGCTGCCTTGGCGACAGCCTCCCTCAACCGAGCCGAGTTACCAATCAGCGAAGCGAACGCTCTTGCCTCGTGCTTGTCCGCCGTGCGAATTGCGCTACGGTCAGGCGCAGCCGTCCGTAAGGTGGAACCTGCCATCGGCAATACCAGCAACGTGCCGATGCGCTGGCCGCCATGTGATACCGGCTGCAGCCATTCCGGCTGTATCCAGCAAGGCATCTCGGACGCCGACGACGGGATATCGCCCCTATCCAGCGACAATGCACTGATGCGGTTCATTCGGGAAAGATCGATCGGCCCCCCACGCCGGACCAGCGTTGTCTGGGCCGCGCCGTTGGCCTTGATGGGACGGCCACGCTGGTCGAACAGAATCATGCCGTCCGGCGAATTCGAAGACAGCTTGTCCATGGTGGATTCGAGCAGCCAGTAACGCAGTTCCATCGCGCGCGCTGCCAACCGGCTCTCGATGCGGCTGGCCGTGGTAACCACCAGACCGAGGGTGTGCCGGCTGAAAGTTCCGGACAACCCGGAAACATTGATCACTCCGAGGATCTCGTTGTCCAGCGGATGACGGATGACCGTCGCCGAACAAGTCCAGCGCTTGATGCCTTCGCAATAGTGTTCCGCGGAGTGAATCTGCACGGGCTGGCCAAGCTCCAGCGCTGTGCCGATGGCATTGGTGCCGCAAACCATTTCGCTCCACGTCACGCCAGGTATCAACTGGATGCTTTCGGCATCGTCGACCGTCCGATTGTCGCCTTCAACCGACAGGATGGTGCCGTGAGGATCGGTCAGCGCCATCATCGTGCCGGTTTCTGCCAGAAAATCGCGTGCATGCACCATCACTGGTGCGCTCAGATCCAGCAGGTCGCTGTGCGATTGACGCAGCAAGTGCAGCGAACTGGCGGAAATCGGCGGTGGGCCACTGCGGCAGGTCGGATCGACGTTGCCGATCTGGCAGCGCTGCCAGGAGCTGTCGACGGCATTGCGCAGGATATTGGCCGACTGCTGGCCACCCAGAAAGCGCTCCCACGCCGCCATGACGGCAGTTTCCTGATCAGGGTTGGAAAACATCTGGCTGGAATCGAAGGTTTGCACCTGTGGCTACTCGTCTCCGGTGGAAACTTCGAGTGGACGTTTTTCGAGAGTCCGACTTTCGGACGGCATGGTCAAGGTACGGCGCACCATCGGTCTGCACAGCCGAAATGACACACCGCTTTGCGACGCCGCGATCGAGTCGTTGCGGTGCAGACCGGTGGTGTGGTGCCTTCGCCCAGGCTCCTAGTCCCCACTGCAATCGACGGAAAATATCGCATTCGCGAAGAATGCCTGCACGTCGGCCAGTTCGCGGGTGCGTGGCATCGGCGGCAGGCTGGACAGGAACAGACGTCCATATCCTTTCGTGGTCAGGCGCGGGTCGCACAGCACCAGCACGCCGCGGTCGTGCACGTCGCGGATCAGCCGGCCGGCGCCTTGCTTCAGCGCGATCACCGCGCTGGGCACCTGCCAGCCCATGAACGGATTGATGCCGGATTGTTCCAGCGCCTGCAGCCGTGCCATCAGCACCGGATCGTCGGGGGCGGCGAACGGCAGCTTGTCGATCACTACCACGCTGAGCGCCTCGCCGACCACGTCCACGCCTTCCCAGAAACTGGCCGCGCCCAGCAGCACGCCATGGCCGCTGGCGCGGAACTCCTCCAGCAGGCGCGGGCGCGGCGCGGTGCCTTGCACGAACAGCGGCCACGGCACCTGGTCCTGCAGCAGCTCAGCGGCACGTCGCAGCGCACGGTGCGAGGTGAACAGCAGGAACGCGCGGCCGCGCGAAGCATGCAGCACCGGCAGTACCGCCTCGATCACCCGCTCGGTGTGATCGCGGGCGTTCGGATCGGGCAGGTCGGGCGGCAGATAGCACAGCGCCTGGCGCGCATAGTCGAAAGGGCTTTGCAGACTCAGCGTGCGCGGCTCGTCCAGTCCCAACTGGCTGGCGAAATGGCTGAAGTTGCCGGCCACCGACAGTGTTGCCGACGTGTGGATCCACGCCGCCTCAGTGCGCTCGCGCAGGCCGCGCATCGGTGCGGCCAGATCCAGCGGCGTGGCGTACAGCGCAAAGCCACGGGGATAATGCTCGTACCAGCGCACGTCGCGATCGCGATCACGATCTCCTTCGCCCTCGGCGATGCGATCCAGCCGCCCGGCGAACGCCACGGCGCGCTCATGCAGGTTGGCGAAACCGCGCGAACGCTCCGCCTGCGAGGCCAACAGCTCGGCCAGCGTGGCCAGCAGCTCGCGCAGGTCGTGCAGCGCTTCGCGCACGCCGGCCCGATCCTCCAACTGCTGGAACGCAGCGCGCTGCGGCAGCCCATCCATTGCCAGGCGCAGGCGGCGCAGCGCGTCCTGCAGCGCTTCCACCGGCTGCAGCAGCAAACCGATCGCACCGGTGATGCCGTTGCATTCGGTCAACGCATCCTGCGCCAGCTCGCTCAGCTGGCGCGCGCTGACGCTCTGCGAAAAGAATTGCCCGGCCAGTTCGGGAATCTGGTGCGCCTCGTCCAGGATGAACGCCGCCGCGCCCGGCAGGATCTCGCCGAAACCTTCCTGCTTCAGCGCCAGGTCGGCAAACAGCAGATGGTGGTTGACTACCACGATGTCCGCTTCCTGCGCCTCGCGTCGTGCCTTCACCACATGGCAATCGTCGAAGAACGGACACTCCACGCCGAGGCAGTTCTCCGGGGTGGAGGTCACGCGCGGCCACAGCGGCGATTCCTCCGGCACCTCGGCCAGTTCCATGCGGTCGCCGCGCCGCGTGCGTGCCGACCATGCGCGGATCGTCGCCAGCTGGGCGGCCTGCACGCGATCGAACGCGACGCCTTCGTGCACGGTCTGGTCGAGCCGGTACAAACACAGGTAATTCGCGCGCCCTTTCAGCAGCGCTGTCTTCAGGCGCGCGCCCAGCACCGAGCGCACTTTCGGCAGATCGCGGAAGTACAGCTGATCCTGCAGCGCCTTGGTGCCGGTGGAAATGATCACCCGCTCGCCCGACAGCAGCGCCGGCACCAGGTAGGCGAAGGTCTTGCCGGTGCCGGTGCCGGCCTCCGCAATCAGCGTCTCGCGCCCGGCAATCGCCTGCGCCACCGCCTGCGCCATGCGCTGCTGCGCCTCGCGCGGCGCAAAGTTCGGCAGCTCGCGGGCGAACGGGCCGTCCGCGCCGAGCAGCGAGGCCACCTCGTCGTCATCGATCATCGCGCCAGTATCGCCGAGCGGCGGCCGCGACGGAACCGCCGCTTCCCAGCCTCCTCCTGCAGGCAAGGGGCGGGGCGGCGCGTCGGCCGATCCCGGCAGGCTGCGTACGTCGGCAGGCATGCCCCGTGTCCCGGACACATGCCGTTGCATGCGGTTCAGGTTTTTGCCATCGTCCATCGACGGGTTCACCGCGTGCACGGCCGGTTCGCGCGCGGGGGTTTCCCCGCGGGACTCCGGCAAACGTCAGACTCCCGCGGCATTCCCGGCCGGACCGGGGATGCCGCTTAGCAGGTGCGGGGCATCACTGATGCGACAGATGGTGAAGACAATACGCATCATGCAGTCCGTCGGCCTGCTCCTGCTTGCCGCGATGCTCAGCGGCCATGCCCGCGCGGCGGCGCCCGCGCGAACCAACTGGGCGGTGGCGCGGGTCGGTGACCGGGTGTTCGCGTTCTATGGCCTGGGCGCGAACAAGACCTGGCTCGACATTGCCCGTGACGTGCATGCCTACGACATCCGCAGCGGGCACTGGCGCAAACTGGGCGACATTCCGGTGGCCCGGGGGCGTCTGGGCAGCGTTGCCGTGACCGTCGGTGGTCGGGTGTATCTGTTCGGTGGCTACAGCGTCGCCGCCGATGGCAGGGAGACGACGACGCCCGATGTGCTGCGCTTCGATCCCGCCACCGGCAAGTTCGCCGGCGAGACGGCCATGCCGGTCCCGGTGGACGACAGCGTGGCACTGCCGTGGCGCGACCGCTGGATCGTCCTGGTGAGCGGCTGGCACGACAGCGGCAATGTCCGCGACGTGCAGATCTACGACACGCGCACGAAGCGCTGGACGAGCGGAACGCCCTGGCCGGGGCAGCCGGTGTTCGGGCATGCCGGCGGCCTGGTCGGCGACAGCATGGTCGTCTGCGACGGAGTGACCGCGACAAAAGGCGCCGAAGGCAAGCACCGCTTCGCGATCAGCAACGCCTGTTGGCGCGGCACGCTGGACCCGGATGCCATCGGCCGCATCCGCTGGAGCGCGCTGCCGGCGCACCCGGGTCCGCCGCTGTACCGCGCCGGCGCCGTCGGCGTCCGCCGGGCGGGCGGTGCGGCGAGCATCGTGTTCGCCGGCGGCAGCGCCCGCCCATACAACTACGACGGCATCGGCTACGACGGCATGCCGGCGGCGCCGTCGTCGCGTGTGGTCAGCATCGATTTCCGCTGCAACGCGTGGACCGAGCATCGGCCGCTGCCGCGAGCCGGCATGGATTTCCGCGGCATGATCGAAGCCCGTGGCGGGTTCCTGCTGTTCGGCGGAATGCGTGCCGGCCAGACCGTCAGCGACAAGGTGATCCGCTTCACACTGCCCGCTGTCGACTGCCGGCGCGCTTCACGATGAGTGCCGCCGGCATCATGCATCCAGCCGCGGCCCGCCTCCCAAGGAACCCCTGACATGACCCAGGCAACCGCTGGCGTGAAAAAGCCTTACCTCATGTACGGCGCCGAGGTGTCGCTGTACTCGGGCAAGACCCGCGCCTACCTGCGCTACAAGGACATCCCGTACGAGGAACGGCTGGCCACGCTCGAGGTGTACCGCCAGATCATCGTGCCGAACATCGGCCGGCGCATCATTCCAGTGGTATGCACGCCCGAAGGCGAATACCTGCAGGACACCACCGCGATCATCGATGCGCTGGAACCGCGCTTCCCGCAGGCGCCGGTGTACCCGGCCACGCCCGCGCAGCGGTTGGTGGCGCTGCTGCTGGAAGTGTTCGGCGACGAATGGCTGGTGATGCCGGCAATGCACTACCGCTGGCAGCGCAAGCGCCAGAACCTGCGCTTCATCCTCGGCGAGTTCGGCGGCATGTTGCACCCGCAGGCACCGAACTGGGTCAAGCCGATCATCGGCATGCTGCCGGCCTGCGTGTTCGGCGGCATCTACCAGAAATATTTCGGCATCGGCCGGCCCATGCACGCTGCGGTCGAGCGCTCCTACGAGGGTTTTCTCGACGAGTTCAACGCCCATCTGGCACACTACCCGTTCCTGCTCGGCAGCCGCCCCAGCATCGGCGACTTCGGTCTGATCGGTCCGCTCTATGCGCACCTGTACCGCGACCCCTGCCCCGGCAAACTGATGCGCGAACGCGCCCCCAACGTGGCGCGCTGGGTGGAGCGCATGCAGCAGCCCGAGCCGCTGAGCGGCGACTTTCTCGCCAACGACGAGATCCCCGCAACGCTGTTGCCGATCCTCGCCCGGATGTTCCGCGAACAAGGCCCGGCGCTATGCGACACCGTGCGCGCCGTGGCGCAGTGGTGCGCCGGGCATCCCGATGCCGATCGGCTGCCCCGCGTGATCGGCAGCCACAGCTTCCACCTCGAGGGCAGCAGCAACGTCCGCACCATCCAGCCTTACGCGCAATGGATGTTCCAGCGCCCGCTGCAGTACTACCAGCAACTGCCCGCCGCCGAGCGCGAGCGCATCGATCCCTGGCTGCGGCAGGCAGGCGGCCTGGAGACACTCCATACCCGGATCGACACGCCGCTGGCGTTCGTCGGGTATCGGGTCAGGCGGGTGCGCGCGGGTGCGGACGACACTGGCAACGAGAGCCATGCTGCCGCGCAATGACCGCCTGCCGCAGCGTCAGCCAGTTCGGCCGGCCATGAGGTCGTCTGCAGCGGCCGCGGCGATAGGCAGCCGAGTCACCCATTTGTAGGAGCCCGCTTGCGGGCGATGCTCTTGCTTCACGCGAAAGGCATCGCCCGCAAGCGGGCCCCTACCGAGGACTGGCAACCTGTCGAGCTGTACCGCCATTTCGGGGTTTTCGCCGGAATGACGGCTTGTTCTCATGCCGTCCGAAATTCACCGACGGCCATCGCACACAGGTTAATGACCTACCACGACCTCGCTGATCTGCAGCACTGGCGTCAGGTCGGTGTAGTTCGCGATATCGCCCATGATCTGCTCGGCATGGGGACCGAAGCCCGCCTGGAAGGCCTGCACCGAGTCGCAGAAAATGTGGCACATGCCGATATAGGCCGCCGGCGTGTCGGGTGCTCCGCCGGCAAGTCCCTTGTCCACCGTGTAGTACTTGCAGCTGTCACCCATCAGGGTCTTCACCAGCGGCATGTGCTTGTCGCGGTAGTACTCGTGGTCGAATCGCGCTCCGGGCGTATTGGGATACATCACGCTGACCTTGATCATCCGTCTTCTCCTGCGGGCGTGTCGGGGGAATCGAGCGTCCGATCGTGCACCAGTGTCTTGCTTCTGGCAATCATGCGCTTGTCGACTCGATCGGTTGTGCGCACCGTGCCC
>DATKVA010000033.1:0-115245 GCA_035530315.1 Rhodanobacter sp.
GGCTTCGAGCGAGATCCCCACTGTGAAACGACTCTGAAGCTACGAGCCAATATGCAATTGCGAGTTGAAGGGCACTCAAGGCACTCAAGGGGCCGTCGTAGGGGAAAGTCATCCTAAATCGGAGAATTTCCACCGCCGCAGTAAGAGTTGATGTGTCGGGCGGTGCCACATCGACCGAGAGCGAGGTTGCTGACGTTCTCAGCCACTCAGCAACAATGCACTCGAACTCCTCAAAGGAGTATCCACGGGCAGTTGTAACTAGTTGCTGGCATTCTTCGAGCCCATGCCTCAAGTCGAGCAATCGCAAGGCCAGCTCGTCTTCCAGCGCCTTCAATCGCGCCCGGACGTCAGGCAGACTTTTCTGTTGCGCGTTGGGCTGGGACATGTTGGAAAGACGGTAGTAGCTGATTCAATTGCATTGTTCCGCGCAGGCCCTAATGATCGAACGCTGCTTGGACCCGAGGTCAGAGTAGCCTATCCGGATGCAAACCTGAGGCACGACGATGGAAGGGCATAACTTCGAGAGGTTGAAAGCGCACATCCTGGCCCTGTCCGAGTCGCAGACCTTCGACGTAGCCCGGACTGAGTGGTCATTGGTCGCGGTGGAGATCAGCGAAGAATTCGATCAATGCCCTTGCGGTCAAGACATCAAGGAACATTGCTATATCCGCAACCAGCTCACCGGCAACGAGACCTATGTCGGCAATGTCTGCATCAACCGCTTTATTCAAATCGACACAGGCAACCTGTTTGACGGCCTGAAGCGCATCGCGAAAGACCTAACCGCCAACGCCAACAATGACCTGATCGAGCACGCCTACCGGATGGGCTACCTCTATGGCGAGAAGGAATACAACTTCCTGAAGCAGACGATGCGGAAGAAGAAACTCTCAGACCCGCAAATCGCGTGGAAAGCCAAAATAAACCGGCGAATCGTGGCTCAGACTGTGGTTAGAAAGCGTACTGTCAGATGATGCACTCACGCTCCGCCTCAGGATCAAAATGGCAACGGGAGAGATAATTTGGCGCACTCGACACGATTCGAGCGTATGACCTCCCCTTCGCAGGGCATCGACGAGACATCCATTTAAAAGTGAGTCAGAAAGTGAGTCGCTGCCCTGTCATTATGGCTTTTTAGCGAATAACATCCGTTACTTGTGGACACTATTCGATTGATGGCGGGGCCACCACATTGCCATCCGACATCGTCTGTGTGGCGGAAAGCATAGTTTGGCCGGAATGGCCAAACTATGATTTCTTGGTAAGCATAGTTTGGCCGCAACAAGGACCGACTCCGACTGCCCACCGGGCTGCCGCTCGTCAACCGGGGGCAAGGGAGAACGCGCCAGCAGTCACTGACGCCTCGAGCCACCGAGGCAATCTGAACTCCAGCTTTCGACGAAGGCAAATGCGGGCGCTCTCTGCCTTGTCTACGACCGCGTCAGGTCAGGAGCGACATAACCACATCGCCGGGTGGCCATCCGGCGCGCAGGGACCGCTTGCGGCCAGAAGCAGACTTGATCGTTACTGGCCCAGTGATCAGAAGTCGCGATTCTGCCGGTCACCACTACGCTTCCGCAGTCGGCGGCGCGGGGGCCGATGGATCAGGGTGAAGCCTGGCTACACCCTGTCCCATCGGTGGATGCCGTCCGATCCGAGGCTACGCCAGCATGTCGCCCAATCGACGGAACCAGCCGCGAACTTCGCCGCCTGGATCTCGCTCATCCAGCATTGCCGCTGTCATGCAAGGGAAGGCCCGTTGAGCAAGCTTCCTTTTCGCATTGGAGTCCTTGAGAGGCTTTCCATTGCCAGCGCGGGCTACGAATGCTTCCCCAAAAACTTGAGGCGTTGCTTTGCCATCCACCGGATGGTCGGTGACCTCGATATCGAAGCCAAACGCCATCGAGATAGCGTCCTTATGCAAGTAGCTCTCAATCTCGTGCTTGGCGGTGACAACCGCCCATGAGCCGTTCCGCCGCTCATTGACCTGCTTTGCATATTCAGCATAGTCAGGCACGTCCCCGTCGTAGATGTGCACCTCACGTTTGTTGAGGCCGCGCAAGTAGTGCTGGTTGACCCAATGCTCCAGCGTGCCACCGCCGAGGACAACGAAGGCTAGGCGTTCATCAGATGCGAGGTTCGGCAGCGTTGCATCGGCTTGGTGAAGTGCACTGGACAAGGCCTTCAACGCCAAGACGTCGGTGGGTCCCTCGACGCACACCAACACTTGAACACGACTGTCCGGGGTCACGCCAAGCGCTTCTGCAACTTGGCCGAACACATCGACCCCGGATTGGATCTGGGGCTTCTTGGTCTCGGCATGGCGCGAAACGTAACGGATGCTCTCCTGGGGCAGCGAGGAGGCGAAGCCGGGGCTGTGGGTGGTCAGGAGCACTTGGCAGCCTGAATCCTCTGACAGTGCCTTGAATGAATCGATGAGGATGCGCTGGTTGTTCGGATGCTGCGCGGTCTCCGGCTCCTCGATGGCGTAGATGATGCTGCGCTTGGCGCTGGTCCTGAGACGACGCTCCGCCTCGGCCTTGAAGAAGCTTACTAAAACCAGCCGCCGCACGCCGCTGCCCCTCTTATTCAGGTTCTTCCGGGTTTAGCGTGGGTAGAGATCAAGGCCGCCGCAAAAGAAGTAGGCGGCGGTCTTGAAGTGTTGGGGGTTGCGGTAACCGCAGGCCCGGCGCTTGATGGCCATGAGCTTGCTGTTGATGCCTTCGGCGACGGCGTTGGTGATGCGTAGTCGACAGTAGGTCAGGATGTTGTCCAGACGGCGCTTGAGCATGTGGGCAACTTGCCGGATGGGCGCCAGGCGGCTGTGCGTGGCCCAGTGGAACCAGTGTTTAAAGTAGCGGCGCGCCCATGCCTCACGCCGGTAGGACCACAGGTGGCGCAAGGCTTCCTTGATCGCCCAGGCGCGAGCTACCTTCAGGTTCTGCCCCAACAGATCACGCAATTGACGTCGTCGCTGCTGCGGCAGGTTTTCCCGGCTGTAGAGCCACAGATATTTGGTTCGCGCCAAGGTGTTGTCCCCGGTCGCGCGCAGTGCCCGATGCTCTGCCTTGCGTACCGCATCCACGGCTTGCCCCATGTGCTGCATGATGTGGAAGCGATCGAAGACGATCTTGTCGGCGGCCGCGGGGACATGCGCTACGGTGGCCTGGAAGTAGGGATCCCACATGTCCATGGCCACCGCCTGGATGTGCTCACACTGCTCCGGCGTCAGGGTCTCGTAGAACCCTGCCAGCGATTCACGCGTGCGCTCATCGGCCATGTACTCGATGGTGGAACGATCCACGTCACTGACGATAGTCGTGTACGAATGGCCTTTGCGGAACGCCTTTTCATCCACGCCAATTCGACGCAGCGACAGCGGCCCCTTGCGCGACTGACCGCGGCGTACCGCTCGCTCCATAACGCCGAACACCTCGTCCCAGGAAAGATGCAGGAGCCTGCAGGCGCCACTTACCGTAGCGCACTGCTGCAGCACGTCGATGATCCAGCGCTCCATCAGCAACGTGAAGCGGGAGCGTGGCTCGGCCCAAGGCACGGCAATCTGCACCACGCCATGATCCGGACAGCGAACGCGGGGAACCCGTGCCTTGAGGATCGTCTGCAACTGGCAGGTATCCAAGTGGCGCCAGGCGCGCTCCGGGGCATGGTCATGAACCGGCAGATCCTGGTCGCACTTCGGGCAACGCCAGCGGCATCCCTCCGGGTGATCCACCTCGACCTCTACCCGATTCCCCGGCAGATCCAGATGAACATCCGTCACTCGCCATGGCGCTGATAGACCAAGGATCTGCCGGTATAGCTCTACATCGCGCATTGGACGGGCTCCTCTCACCGAACCCGCCCATCCTCCTACTCCCAGCTACCCACGGGAATCCCGGAAGGACCAAAAAAGTTCGCGCCGTGCCCCACTTTCAGCTTAGACCGCAGAATTTTACGGCTTTGGTGACATCGGTCAGACTCCTGGCCGTGCTTGCCAACTCGGCGGTGGGTGACGCGATCTGAGTGGTCTCGATCGACTCATGGCCGAGCCACAGCGCAATGACACATGGCTCGGCACCCTGCTGGAGAAGGCCCATCGCCGTCGTGTGGCGAAGCACATGAGGGCTCACCCGCTTGTGCTTCAGCGACGGACAGGCGGTCGTTGCCGAGGCGACATGCTTGGTCAACAGATACTGCACGCCGTGCGCACTCAAGCGGCCGCCACTTGCGTTCGGGAACAAGGGCTGATCTGGAAGCTTGTGTGGCTCCTTCACCCAGGCCGCGAGGACGACCCGAGTGTTCTTGCTCAGCGGTGTACAGCATTCCTTACGTCCCTTGCCGATCACGCGCACGTGTGCACCGATACCCGCGCCGATCAGCGCTCTGGCCTACACCAACAAGGCGGTGATCTACCGCCTGCTGTTTCAGGCCACGACCCAGACCTTGCTCACCATCGCCGCCGATCCCAAACATCTGGGGGTCTGTTTCGGGTCAACATCTGTCCATCGCAGCTTGCCCGGTCGTCATCGGGCCAGCAAGGGCAGACATCGGCCATTACCGGGCATTGAGAATCATGGCTGCAAGCCACGGTTGCCGCGCCCAGGCGTATGCTTCCTGTAGGGCTGGGCGCGGGACCTAGAAGCAACCGGGGTGAGTTCTGATGGGGAAACGTTCGGTCGGGGTCGGTGTGTGGCTGGTCATCGGGGCACTGGTGCTAGTCGCCATGGCGCCCAAGGGGGTCTGGATCGGGCTCGGGGTGATCGGCGTGAGTGCCCTGATCGCATACTTGGCCATCAAGCATCCAAGCCAAAAAGGGGGGCGCGATGCCCACCAGCATGAGCCTACTCTGGCCGAGCTGATCGCCAAGAGCGAGCCTCAGCGATCTGCCCGTCGGCCTGCGGCCCCGTCCGCCGGTCGACCCCGCACAGCCTCTGAACACCCGCTGGTCGAGAGTCCTGGTCAGTCATCCGAGTGGAGGGCAACTCGCCAAGCCACAATTGACGTGAACCGCGAGCATGCGCAAACCTTGGGCGACAAGTTTCCTCCGACTTCGCCGCCAACGAATGAGCAGATAAGCGCGCCAGCTCATCCCGCTCCGCCGGCATCGCCTCCACCGCGCGCGCCGCAGAACAGTATTCCCCCAGCAGACACGCCTTCCGGTTCGCAGACGACCGATCTGATGGACGACTTGCTGACGGACAACGTGGCCGCCTTGGCGGCCGTGGGTGCGATCACCTTGCAGCGCGTGGCGCAGGACGGCATGCGCGTTCGTGCCGATGCGGGTGTGCAAGCCTTGCGCGACAAGTTTCCTGTGATTCCGCCGCGAACGAATGAGCAGATAAGCACGCCAGTTGAACCTGCGGCCTCTCTCATCGCCTTGCAGCCCCCGACACCACCTCGAGCGAGCGAACGGGCAATCACACCCAGTTCGCCGCCAGCCCCTCCGTCCCCTTCCAGCACTAGGGACGTGCCTGCGCCCAACCCCCAGCGCACCTCTGGGGACTCCATGCGTGCGCTCCAAGATTCGCCTGAGTCCGAACGCATGTACTCGGCGGCAGTGATTACTAAACTTCCCGTGGCTCACGCTATACCTGCAGCGCCCGCCGGATTCGGCGAGGGACGCTGGGTGCCCCCTGGCGAAACCATCAAAGTGGCCGGCGTGAACTTGCCGGGCGGGATGCTCTATGTCGGCGGGAGGCTGAACGCGCTTAATGGCGGCACCGAGCCATGCCTGATCAGCGGCCAACACACTGTGGCGCGTGTGGGCAACTACCGGGCACGCCAGATGGGCTATTGGCCCAGCTACGCCGAGGCTTCGCCAGAGGAGCGACGCGCCTACCTGAACTGGTTGTCGGAAGGTCGCTCGAATCCCGATTGCGACATCGGATACGTGTTCCTGTTTTTCTACGGACTCGAACGTCGCGTCACCGTGGATTCGCGCAGCAACCCCGCAACGCGAAATGACTGGCCAGCCATCATCGTCGAGCTCCGGCGACTGCTTGCGATCTATGGCGAGAAATCGGGATCGTTCAGTCGCTACGCTGGTGAACTTCTGAGCTGGATCGAGCTGGACGGAAAGTCCAGTCAGCTCTATAAGCAGCCCGTGCCGGATTTCCCAAGAATCTATGAGCTGCCGCCGTATCTCCGACTGGCTCTCGGTCAAGCTGCCGTCGACCGCGCTCCGCTTCCCGCGCATCTCGCGCTGGCCTGGATTCGCTTGAATCCGGAATGCTACTTGCGCACCGCAGCCACCCGTTGCCCCAACGAGTTTGAGCGTCTGTTCACCCAGCGCTATCACGAAGCCCTCGGCCATGGATTGGTGCTTCCGAAAAACCGCACCAAGCTCAAGTTCGTATACCAAGCCGCCTCGGCGGGGCTGCGCGGCGCCAATATCACGATGGCGTTCGGGGACGTTCCTGACGTCACGGCATTGACCGCACCCATCAGAAACCTGATGGAGATAGCGAGCCAGTGCACGGACGAACTTGGTTCTTATAGCCGCCTCGTTGGAAAGGACCCTGCGGCAGCCGGAGCATTGGAAGGGTTGTTGCTGCTGCCCGCCACCCTCTGGCCCGATGCCACGCAAGCAAAGCTGCGGGCGTTGATCGCACAGATGCGCGATGGCCGACTGTCGTTGCCGCTGAAGGAACTCCTTGCGGTGTTAGGAGGTGCCAACCAAGTGGTCAATCGCGATCGCGTGCGGGGCTTGGCGCGGGCGCTTGAAGGCGCCGAGATTGGGATGGAGCCGAATGTCCTCGGTGGCGCCAGGGCGCCAGGCGAACAGGACGCGGTCGTGTTGTTCGCTCAACCGCTCATGGATTCGGACGTGGGTTCGCGTGCCGAGTATCAAACGGCCGCATTGACGCTGCAGTTGGCCTCTGCCGTGGCCCAGGCCGATGGCGTCTTCCACGATCGGGAGATCGCACATCTGCGGGCGGAAATCGAAGGATGGGCGCACCTTACCCTCGCCGAGCGCCACAGGCTGCACGCGCATCTCCAGTGGTTGACTACCTCGCCAATGAACCTGGCAGCGCTAAAAAAGAAGTTGGAGCCGTTGCCCACCACGGCGCGCGAGACGCTCGCTGCCTTCATGGCGACGCTGGCCCAGGCCGACGGCGTCGTCTCGCCCGATGAAGTGAAGTTCCTGGAAAAGGTCTACAAGGCTCTCGGCGTAGAACCCAAGCGGGTCTTCAGCGACATCCACGCGGCTGGTTCCGGCGGCGCCCCTGTGTCCACGGTCCAGGCCGAGAAGCAGGGCTTCCGCCTGGATGCCGAGCGTATCGCGGCGTTGCAAGAAGACACGGTGCGAGTCTCGGCGCTGCTGTCGAAGATTTTCGCCGAGGAAGACGACAGTACGACCGCGCCTGCGGCACCCGCTCCGGAACCGGAACTCGAAGACGAAGCCGATTCGCCGCTGGGCCTGGACCAAGATCATTCCGCTCTGCTGCGCCTGCTGCTGTCGCGGCCCGAATGGACGCGTGCCGAGCTGGAGGACGCTGCCGCCGACTTGGACCTGATGCTCGACGGCGCGATGGAACAGATCAACGAGGCGGCCTTTGAGGCATTCGACGAGCCACTGTTCGAAGGCGAGGACCCGATTTCAGTGAACACCCAACTACTTGAGAAGATCGAAGCATGAATGCTGCCATTCGCCCCAAGGATCGCGACGCCGTTATCCAATCCCTGCGTGCCGGCGTCGTGCCCCGCGCGGGTCAACACCTCATCCAGGTCGCCCGAGGTCGGGAGATCGAAGCGTTGGTCACGGACATCGACCGCATTGGTGACGGTGGTTCATCGTTCCGCTTCGTCATCGGCGAATATGGTGCAGGCAAGACCTTCTTTCTCAATCTGATCCGCGCCATTGCCATGGAGCGCAAGCTTGTTGTGGCCAACGCCGACCTCAACCCAGATCGACGCCTGCACGCGTCCGGCGGGCAGGCCCGATCGCTGTATGCCGAACTCATGCGCAACCTGGCCACGCGAACCAAACCAGAGGGTGGCGCCTTGTCCGGCGTGGTCGAGAAGTTCATCGCCACGGCCAAAACCGAAGCCAAAGCGCAGAGCCTGTCCACCGAGCAAGTCATCCGGTCGAAGCTGGAACAGCTGACCGAGCTCGTCAACGGTTATGACTTCGCCGATGTCATCGCGGCCTACTGCCGCGGCGTCGAGGAAGGAAGCGAGCAGCTGAAATCAGATGCCGTCCGCTGGTTGCGCGGTGAGTTCGCGACCCGGACCGACGCACGCGCGGCACTGGGCGTTCGCACGATCGTCGATGACGCATCGATCTACGATCAGCTGAAACTCATGGGCAGGTTCGTGCGCTTGGCCGGATACGCGGGGCTGTTCGTGTGTCTGGATGAAATGGTCAATCTTTACAAGCTTGCCAACTCGCAAGCGCGCAGCTCCAACTACGAGCAGATCCTGCGCATGCTCAACGACTCCTTGCAGGGCACCGCCGTGGGCCTCGGATTCGTGCTGGGTGGCACGCCGGAGTTCCTGTTGGATACGCGCCGCGGGATTTACAGCTACTCGGCACTCCAAAGTCGGCTTGCCCAGAACGCTTTCGCGACCAATGAGCTTGTCGACTTCTCGGGCCCCGTGCTGCACCTTTCCAGCTTGACGGTGGAAGACTTCTACCTGCTTTTGGGGAAGGTCCGCCATGTATACGCTGCCGGGGACGCTGCCCGGTATCTGCTTCCCGACCCGGCTATCGCGAGCTTCATGGAGCACTGCGCCAATCGCATCGGCGAAAGCTTCTTCCGCACGCCGCGCACCACGATCACTTCCTTCATCAACCTCTTGGCCATCCTGGAGCAGAACCCTGGCACCGACTGGAAAAACCTGATCGGCGAGATACGGGTGGAAGCTGATGAAGGCGGCAAGAGTGATGTGGCCGTGGATCTGGAAGACGAGCTGGCTTCCTTTAAACTCTGATGGCAGCGTCCCAGGCTTTCCTGCAACTGGACCCTCGGATACAGCGCTATCTGTGGGCCGAGGGTTGGGGTGCACTGCGCGATGTGCAGGAACAGGCCATTCCGCTGATCCTGCCATGCAACCAGGATGTCATCGTGGCTGCCAGCACGGCCTCAGGGAAAACTGAGGCCGCTTTCCTCCCTGCCTTGACTCACCTGCTCGGCCGGCCAGACGAGGGCTTGATCGTCTACATCAGCCCGCTGAAAGCGCTGATCAACGACCAGTTTGGACGCCTGGACCGCCTCTGCGAGAACCTGGACGTGCCCGTCTGGCCGTGGCACGGGGATATCACCTCGACTTCCAAGCGGAAGTTCATGCAAAAGCCGACTGGCGTGCTCTTGATCACGCCGGAGTCCTTGGAGGCCACGTTGTGCAACCGTGGCACCAGCATTGCCGCCTTATTCAAGCAGATGACCTTCTTCGTCATCGATGAACTTCACGCGTTCATCGGCACCGAACGCGGGAAGCAACTGCAGGCGCTGATGCACCGCATCGAAGTCGCACTGGGACGCACGGTGCCTCGCATTGGGCTCTCCGCCACGCTGGGCGACATAGGCTTGGCGGCCCAGTTCCTGCGGTCCGATCACCACGTGGCGTTAGTTAACGCGTCATCGACTGGGGACCAGTTGCTTATCCTGGTCAAGGGGTTTGAAGAGCTCGCGGCTGCGGACGGGACAGGCAGCAAGAACGATCCGGAAACGGAGCGTGCACCGCTGGCGATCGCCCAGCACATGTTCAAAATCCTGCGCGGCTCCAACAACCTCATTTTCCCGAACAGCCGTCGGGAGGTTGAGCGCTACACGCATCTTTTGAATGAGCTGTGTGAGCAAGCCCAAGTCCCCAAGGAGTTCTGGCCGCATCACGGTAACCTGTCGAAGGAAATCCGCTACGAAACCGAAGCTGCGCTGAAACAGCGTGAGCGCGCGGCAACTGCTGTTTGCACCAGCACGTTGGAGCTTGGCATCGATATTGGTGCGGTCAAAAGCGTGGTGCAAATCGGCACGCCGCCGTCCGTTGCAAGTCTGCGACAACGACTGGGGCGTTCCGGCCGACGCGAGGGTGAACCTGCAATCCTGCGTGGCTATGTCATCGAAGACGCCTTAGACGAGAAGGCTGACCTGCTAACGCGGCTTCGACTGAACACGGTGCAGACCGCGGCCGTCATCTCGCTTTTGCTGGAAAACTGGTTCGAGCCGCCTGCAGTCCATGTGGCGCACTACTCCACGCTCGTGCAGCAGCTCCTGTCTGCCATCGCACAATATGGCGGCCTCCAGGCGGCTCAGGCATTCCGCCTACTTTGCGCTCCGCCCGGTCCGTTCGAGCGAGTGTCCAAAGACGCCTTTGCCGAACTACTGCGCACCCTGGGACAAGAGGAAATCCTGACGCAGGATCACTCAGGTCTGCTGCTCCACGGCCGCATCGGCGACAAGATCGTCAATCATTATTCCTTCTATGCGGCATTCTCCAGCGACGAGGAGTTCCGCATTGTTTCCGGTGGCAAGGCATTGGGAACGCTACCCGTCTCGCAGATGATGACGCCCGGCCAGCGCATTCTGTTCGGGGGGCGCACTTGGCTCATTGAAGCCATCGACGAAGAACACAAGACGATCCATGTCGCACCCGCCAAGGGCGGCGCCCCTCCGCTGTTCAATGGAGGCGGCGGGCGTGTACATACGCGTGTGCGGCAGCGTATGCGCGATATCTATGTTGCACACGACGCACTGCCTTTCCTAGACCCCACCGCACAACGCTTCTTGGGGGAAGGCCGCGAGGCGTTTGTTACGCTGGCGTTGGCCGATCGTTTGCTGCTGGATCAGGGAAGCCAAGCGATCCTGTTGACTTGGCTGGGCGACGCGGCCAACGAGGCCATCGCTTGCGTTCTGATGTCGCGCGGCTTGCAGGCATTCACAGGCCGGTTGGGGGTCGAGATCCAGCGCGCTGGCCGTAGCCTCGAAGAGATCGAAGACTTGCTGGCAAAAATTGGTTCGGAGCCCGCCGCACCTGTGGACGAATTGCTCGCGAAAGCAAGCAATCTCGCCCGCCAAAAATGGGACGGATTGCTTTCACCGCACCTGTTGCGACAAAGCTATGCCAGCTCCAACTTGGATCTTGATGAGGCAGTAGCATGGCTTCGCGCGACGTTTGAATCGCGGTCATATCAAGCCAGTAGCGGCACCTAAACTCACCTGTCTGTCAGGTTCCTGCAACCCCTAGGAAAAGTCTGAACCACGTCCGGGATCGCCCCATACTAAGCCTCATTTGTCGTCATTCACCAGCTCAGTGACCGGCCCCTTCGGGTCGGTCAGCGACCATCGGGCAAGAGCCGCAACCGACCAGTCGGCGCCCTCCAACCAAAGGTCGCTGACCAGCCAAGAACTGCCATTCCTTGAAGGTTGCCCGCCGCGTTCTTGCGAACCTGCCATCTACTGAACCGGGGTGGAGCCCGATGCAATAGAGGGGCAGGCGAGGCGATCGGTGAGCGACTCAGGAAGCCCCGCGCGGCGACCGATCTTCTCGAGCGTGGTGGTAGGACGGTGGGTATTTCGCGAATAAAGGATTGCACGCCGGTCGAAGGCACAGGGGTCTGCGCCGTGGTCAAGCATGGTCTTCACGATAGCCACGTTGCCTTGCATGGTTCCTTCAAAAAGCGCATCGGCAACCTGCGGTTTGAAAGGCGCTCTGACGTTGGCATGGTGGCGAAGCAGTACGTTCAGTGTGGCCAGATCGCCGCACTGGCCTGCGGCACCTAGCGGTGGACCAAGCAATTGGCCACTGTTGCCGACCAGTCCACCCTTTTCCATGCCGTTGACCGCAGCGGGTCCTCCGAAACGAGAGTCATGTTTCATGGTGTCCATGGTCTTGCTGAAGAAAACAGGCTTGAAGGGCGGAATCCATCCCCGGCCATTGACGTTGGCACCATCATCCAGCAAGCCTTCCACCACGGCCGATTGCCCGGCAAAGATCGCCGTGATGAGGGCGGATTGCCGCCACCGTCGAGCATCACTTGGCGACATCATTTTTAGCTGCTGCCGCGCCTGTGGTAGCTTTCCGTCAATCACGTCGACCATCAGGGTCGCCACATTCGCCGGCGCGTCGAACTTGCCTGTCTGCCACAACTCACGTCCAACGGTGATGGACTGGTGGCAGAGCTCCTGTGCCGAAGGCACGCGATCATCCCCTAAGGCACTGCTCGCCAGCACCAATCCGAACACCAGTGTTGCAACGCGCGAAATCATCCCTGTATCTCCCTGAGCCGAAGTGCGATTAAAGCAAGTTGCGTTATGGCTGCAAGTGCGCCAAGGCGACCGGCGCTATGCGCTCAGGCTGTGCAATTCCAGACAAAGTTCTTATCGTCCATGCTACTTCCTGTAACCGATTTCCCAATAAGACGACATCGATCTACTTGCAACACGGTGGCACAAACCCCGATCCTGATGGCCACAGATCTGACGAGATCATGTCGTCATGTATCGACTCGACGAACGGCATAGGGGTCGATCTCCGCCCGCCGCAGCTTGCCCGGCCGTCATTGGGATCATAAGGGCAGCTCACGGTTGTTGGCGCGCATCTGGCCTCGATCAGGCTGCCGAAAGCAGCGTGACCAAGGTTGGGCTGACCAAAACCAGTGCGGGCATATGGTGCACCGGAAGGTGGTCGGTCGAAAGCGCGCCCGATGGTCGATTCGACGCGAACATCAACAAGCCCAAAGGCAAAAAGCCCCACCGGTATCGGCGGGGCTTCTGTCGGCATGACCCGGGTATTCGGCGTTCGGCTAAGCCTTCTTGCCCGCGCTCGCGGGCTTGGCTACGGCTCGCTTGCCCTTGGCGACGACCTTTGCTTTCTTCGCAGCGACCTTCTTGGCGGGCGCCTTCGCTTTTGGGGCACCTGCAATCAGCAAGCTTTCGGCGGTCACGCCACGGCGTTTCAGCGCGTCCGCAAACCATGCCGGTTGACGCCCACGGCCGGACCACGTCAGGGACGCGTCCGATGGGTCACGGTATTTCGGAGCCACCGATCCCTTGCTCCCTTTCCCACCGGCGGATTTCTTGCCGCCACGGGCCGGATAGACCTCCGCCAGGGTGAGTCCGCTGATGTGGAGCAGCGCGTCCACCTTCTTGCGAACATCCTGGATCAGGTTGGCGTGGGCGGCTTTCATTTTCGATTGCGCCTCAGCAATCAACGACTGCAACTCTTTGGGGGAAAGGGTTTCGAGATCAATGGCCATGGGTATTCCTTTGTGGGTTCGAGAACAGCATAAAGCATCAGTGGAATGAAGCTGTGAAGCATTCCCCGCCCATGGAGTCGGGTATTCGGGGAATCAACCGTCGCCTCGACGGGGGTTGGTGGCATACTTTTGCAATGAGATACCGGTGTGCGATGCGCTTTCTGCTTGGCACGTGCGCGACCTTTGCCGTCGCTGCCCACAGCTTGCCGCCACAGGACTGGCCCATGTTTGGCGGCGACGTGGAAAGCACCAGCGCAAACACGAGGCCCACCGGCATCACGGCCGCCAACGTCACCCACCTCGTGCAACGGCGGATAAAGCTGGACGGCACCGTGGATGCCAGCGTCATTTACCTGCACGACGTCACGATCCGCGGCGCCCGCCGCAATGCCCTCTTCGCCACCACCACCTACGGCAAAACGCTGGCACTCGATGCCGCTAGCGGCGCTGTTTTGTGGGAATACACGCCGCCTGGTTATCGGGCGCTGGTGGGCACGCGCCAGATCGCCAACGCCAGCCCCGTGGCCGATGCCGATCGGCGCTTCATCTATGCCGCCTCGCCCGACGGCTATATCCAGAAGCTGGCCGTCAGCGATGGCCACCGGGTCTGGCGCACCGCCATCACCGAGCTGCCGCAGCGAGAGAAGATGGATTCGCCCCTGAAGTTCTTCCGGGGCCATGTCATCACCGTCACGGCCGGCTACATCGGCGACCGACCGCCCTATCAAGGCCATGTCGCCGTGCTCGACGGCCGCTCCGGCAAGTTGCTGCACGTATGGAACTCGCTGTGCAGCGATCGCCACGGGCTGCTGGAGCCTGACTCGTGCCGGCACGCCCAATCGGCGATCTGGGGACGCGCCGGCGCAGTGATCGACCCCGGCAACGGCGATATCTTCGTTGCCACCGGCAATGGCGACTGGAACGGCACGACCGACTGGGGCGATTCGCTCATCGAACTCGATGCCAGTGCCACGAGCATGCTGGGCAACTACACCCCGGCCGATACCGCGGCGCTGAATGCGCATGATCTCGACCTGGGCTCGACCTCGCCCGTGCTGCTGGGCGGCGACCTGATCGCCCAGGGCGGCAAGGATGGCAAGATCCGCCTGCTCAGCCGCCAGGCCATCGCCGGCACCGCTCCCCACCAAGGCCACGCGTTGCAAACCGTTTCCACACCCAGTGGCACCGAGCTGTTCACGCAGCCGGCGGTATGGCACCACGACGGCCAGACCTGGATGTTCGCCGCCGACAACGGCGGCACCGCGGCGTGGCGGCTGGAAAATGGCAAGCTGCAGCCAATATGGAAAGCCGATACCGGCGGCACCAGTCCGTTCGAGGCGGGCGGCCTGCTGTTCGTCTACGCGCGCGCTGGCGGGTTGAACGTGTATGAAGCGACCTCAGGCAAACACCTCGCCACGCTGCCGTGCGGCCCCGGCCATTGGAACAGCCCCATCGTGCTGCAGGGCGAGATCATCCTTCCCGAAGGTAGCGCCAATGATCACGACACCCGCGGCGTACTGGACATCTGGAGCCTACCCAGCGGGGGCTGACTGCCGCCGCTTTTTACCCGACCGGATTTGCACAAGCCGAACCCGCTTCGCCATGCGGTGGCCATCAGCCACGCCGCCTTCATGGCCTCGCTGCACCCGTTCGAAACCTGCGACACCCATGGCTCGCGGCGGACCGTCACCGTCGCAACCGTCGCGCTATGGCTTGCTTGCCCTGGGGCCTCCGGCAGTCGCCGAATAGCCATCGTTCAAGGTTTTCAGAAAGGCGATCAGGTCGCGGATCTCGGCGTCGTTCAAGGCAGGTTTCTCGCCACGGGAACGATCCATGGGTGCATCGGTGTGGTCGACGTTGCTTCGGTATCGCACAGGCAGGTCGTCGAATGTGTCGGGCTTGCCTGCCACCACCGGATACCACTTCCACGGCTGGGTATCCCGCTCGGCGTAGAAATGCATCACATCTTGCAGCCGATGAAAGCGGCCGTTGTGGAAAAACACCTTGCGTGTCGCGACATTGCGCAGGGTCGGTGTCTTGAACATGCCGCAATACTCGGTGTCGTGCGCCAGATCGTGGCGATAGGGCCCGCACAGGCCCAGATCGAAATAGGCAGGATCGCGATTGGCCGGTATCTCGGGATTGCGCGGCACACCCAACGCGGCGAACGAATAGTCGGTGAACGCCGGCGGCCGTCCGCCCGGACCCGGTGTGTCGACATGACACTTTGCGCAATTGCCCTTTTGCGGATTGTTGAACAGTGCGTAGCCACGCATCTCCTGCACCGTGAGCCTGGCATGACCGGACAGGGCCGCGTCGAATTTGCTGGTATACGGATGAAAGCCGGAGTCTTCGGTCTGGAATGCTTCGAGCGCCAGACCTACATCGTTGAACGCCCGGTGCGGATGACTGAAGATGGCCGCACCGAACACGCGCTTGAAGGCCTGTGCGTATGACCCGTGCTGCACTTTTGCGATAACGGCCTCTTCATCGGGATTGGCCATCTCGTTTGCATGCAGCAAGGGGATCGCCGCCTGCTGGTGCAGCGAGGCCACCGCACCATCGCGGGTAAAGCCACCAGCTGGACCTTCGTCCTCGCTGTCTTCGGACGCAGGCGTATAGAAATGCCGAGTGAAGAGCGGCGTAAACGTCAGGTAGCGTAGCGAAGGCACCGCACGGGTTCCCGCTTGGCGCAAGTCCGCCCCGCCACGCTGTATTGCCAGACCATTCGGTGGCCCGTAGGCATGCGCCGGACTGTGGCAGCTGGCGCAGGACATCCGTCCCGACGACGACAGTGACGCGTCGAAGAAAATCCTTTTCCCCAGGCTGGCCCGCTCGCTCAGCTGCGCCGGCACGGGCGGATAGCGTACCCACATCCGTATCGATCCGTTCGTGGACGACCCCGGCTGGATCGTCGTGGTTGATCGATGTGCGGCATCGACTTCGGGATGTGCGACCGGCGTGGCCCGGGCCTCCGCCGACGGCATGGCCCCTGGACCGATCACCGCCGACACCACGAGGAACGCGCAGGCTGCCGACCCGATCGCACGCCCTGCCATCCGCCGAAAATGCGTTGCGCCGCTCACAGGCGAAGCCGCCGATGCATTCAGAACGCGAACATCGACATCAGGTCACCCACCGCCGGCGTATTGATCGGCTGATACGGATGCGCGGCCAGGGTCACCGGGTTCGGCAAACTGTCGCGGCTGCGTGTCGACAACGGCGGCAGGCGCCAGTTGCGTTCGATGAATTTCAGCACCGAAGCATGGTCGTAGTACGCGTGGTCGACCGCACCCCGACGGGCATAAGGGGATACCACCAGCATCGGAATACGCGGGCCGTCGCCAAAGAAATCCAGGCTCTGGATATAACCGGTATCGAAATGGCCGCCGCCTTCGTCGGTGGTCACCACGATCGCGGTATGCGCCCATAGCGCCGGCTCCGCCTGCACTTTGGCCAATACCGTGCGCAGGAAGGCCTCGTAGCTTGCCGGTGCCGAATAGCCGGGATGTCCGCTATCGAGATTCTTCGGCACCACGAACGAAACGGCAGGCAAGTCGTGATTCGCGACGTCGTCAAAGAACGTGGTCAGCCCGGCGAGCCGGGCTTTCAGGGCCGGGTTCGTCATCACCGTCGCGGATCCCGTCAGCGGATCGCCGATGTTGTTGTACTGATCCCTCTGCGCCTGCGCCACCGGCACATGCAGGGCAGCGGCGTCGGCTTTGACATCGGCCGGGTCGCGCCCGCCGGTGTACCACTTCCACGTCACGCCTTTGCGCGCCAGCGCTTCGGCAATCGTGGGCACGGTCTGCGGCGGGTACGTGTAGTTGTTCGGGCCGATCGGCTGTCGCTTGCCGCTCATGTCGTAGCCCGGGTCGTAGTTGTTCACCAGGTAATACGCGCCGGGGGCGCATTTGCTGTCGATGCGCCTTGCGCGCAGGAATGCGAGGATGCTGCCCACGCCCGGTTGCCCCGGGTCGGAACAATTCACGTACGAGCCGCCTTCATAACCATCCTGGATATAGAAGTTCGCCGTGCCCGTCATCGGGTTCGGATTCTCGATCTGGTTCGCCGGTGGCGTGGCGACCACCCCGTCCTTGTTGAAATAAGGCATGTCGCCGGTGGCCAGCGCGAAGAAATTGTCACCGGTGCCGCCCATCACGGACTGGTGGTAGTTGTCGCTCAGGGCATATGTCTGCGCCAGCGCATGGAACAGCGGTGCGTCACCGGTCGACATGTTCATGAAACCCATCAGCTCGCCACCCTGCGATGGATTGGCTGGCGTGATGCCCTTGCTGTCGCCGCCCATCCCGGTCGTGGCCGCCACCCAGGTGAACATGTCGTGCCGATGGTTGTCACCTCCCGTCTGCTGCCACATCTGGAAGAAACGGTGCACCGGGTCCCCGGTCACGACGGCCGCGCCAGTCGGGTTGTACGGCACGTAGCGAGTGATCTGGAACGGGCCATCGGGCAACGTTGCCGGAAACCGCGGGTCGGCAACGCCGCCGGCCGTCTGGAACGTGACGGGATCCAGCTCACCGGTCTTTTCCGGTTGCGGCAACGTGCGATAGGCGCCGGCGCGCACGGGATCGATGGTGTATCCGGTTTGGACCGCGCCCTTGTCCTGCGCCGCCACGCTGAAGTTCGGTCCCGGCGTGCCATCGGCGCGGATGATGCCTTCGGACAACAGGTTCCTGACCGTCTGGCCCGGCGGCGGAACATAACCGCCGAACAGACCGTCGAAACTCTGGTTCTCGCCGATGATGACGATCACATGCCGGATCGGTGTCGTCGTCGGGCCATCGGCCAGCGCCAGCGCCGATGCCACCGCCCGGGCCGGCACGACGGCAGACAGCGCGCCGCTGGCGGGAATGGAGACGACGGTGCGATCGGCACCGCTGCCGACGGCGATCGTTCCGGCGTGCACGCTGAAACGCACGATCGCGAACACATTGCCCAGCGGGTTGTCCGCATTCGCCTCATAGAACGGTGCGCCGACCGGATCGGCGACGGCCTGCGCGGGTACATGGAAGGCCGTGAACAGCGGGTGCAGGACGCCGTCCACGTCCCGGGTAGCTTGGGCGATGCGCCGGGCGGAAATCCTGGCGGTGCGCATCTGTGCCGTGCCGGGGGCCGCATCAAGCGCCGTGCCCAGTACGCGCTGGGCGAGCAATGATGTCAGCGGATTCAGATTCGCCACCCGCGGTATCGCCGCGCCGTCAGGCGATGGAGCGATCACGGCCGACACTACGACCGGTGTGCCGTCGCTGTCGTTGAACGGCGCCGTCAGCACGAACGGACCGTTGCCCTTCAACACCATCGTGAAATGGCCATGCACATCTGTCGGACTCGACTGCGTGCGATGTCCGGCGCCGTCCGTGGCGGTCACTGCCACGCCGACCAGCGGCACATCGCTGCCGGCAACACCGGCCACGCGGTGGTTCGCGTGGCCGGCCGAGGGACGTACGCCAGTGCAACCGGTCAGGGACAGAAGCGCAGCCAGACCGGCCAGTGCCAATACACGAAATTTCATCAGGCTTCCCGGAAAATCAGTTCTTGAATCGGCTCGTCGCCGGGCGGCGCCATCGACGCCGCCCGGCGCAGCACATCGTCAGAAGCGCGCATTGATGTTGAAGAAGACCTGCCGCGGTGCACCGGCCTGCAGGGTCTGGTTGTAGCCCGCGGGATCGGAAGCCACATAGCCGTTGGTACCGGTCGTGGCGAAGTAGCGCTTGTCCGCCAGATTGGTGACGTTCAAGCCGAGGCTGAGATCTTTCAGGACCGAGATAGCGCCGACGTCATAGGTCACGCCGGCATTGAGCAACCAGTACGACGGCACCGCCGAATCGTTGATGTAAGTGATGTAGCGGCGGCCGGTGTACTTGCCGTCGAGCGTGGCGCTCCAGGGGCCGGCGATGTAGCTCAGGCCGCTGGTGAACATCCAGGTCGGAATGCCGACCACGTACTTGCCCTTGGTGGCCACTACGCCATTGTTGAGGTAATCGTCCTGATACTTCGAGTTGTCGTACGACAACGAATTGAGCCAGCGCACATGCGTCACCGGCTTCCAGATCAGCGCGAGGTCCAGGCCGGTGCTCTTCACCGAGCCGACATTATTGAGGATCGCCGAACAGGTCACCACGGCAGGACATGGCGAGACCGCCAGCAGGCGGTTGCTGAAGCGCGTGTAGTACGCGTCCGCGGAAGCCTCGAAGGTGTCGCCATGCACGCGGTAACCCAGCTCGTAGGTCTGCGACTGTTCCGGCTTGAGCGTGGCCTCGCCGGCGTCGAAGGAAGCCTGCGACTGACTGAACGGCAGGATGCCGTAGGCCGCCAGGTTCTTGCTGTAGGACGCGTAGATGTCTTGCTGGCTGTCGAGCTTGTAGTCCACGCCGGCCTGCGGCAGGAAACCCTTGCTGGCCTTCACGCGGCCGGCGGCAAGCGCACTGGTCGCCACCAGCGACTTCGCCGTGGTGGTCGTGTCCAGTGACTTGGCGCCGAAATTCAGCGTGAGCCGGTCATCCAGGAAGTGCAGCGTGTCCTGCACGTAAGCCATGCGCGTCGTGGTGTCGTAGTTCTGCAGGAAACCGCGCAAGAACGGGGCTTCATTCGTGTAGAAATTGCTGAGGTAGGTGTATTGCCCATCCAGGTGGAAATAGTTGCGCTCCTGGTTGTTGTTGGCGTCTTCGCCCCACACGCCCAGCTCGATGTCGTTGTTGCCCAGCGTGAACTGCAGCGAGCCGGTGACACCCGTACGGTCCAGACCGTAGTCGGTGGTGCGCATCGCGATCGGCACCGTCGGCGAGGACGCCACGTACGGCGTGGCCCACTGCCCTTCGCCGCGATCACTGTGGTAGTAACTGCCCAGGTTCAGCGTGGCGGTGTCGGACAAGTTGAACGAGCCGTTCAAGCCCACGAGGTTGTCCTTGCGGATGCCGCCACCGGCGTAGTAATCCACGTCGCCCTTGTCGTAGTTCGCCGGCAAGCCGTTCAACGATGCGGGATACGCACCTTTGCCGTTGATCGCGTTGGCGATCTGCACGGCCTGAGCCCAGTCCGGCTGCAGATAGTCGTAATTCCAGCCGAGCACGCGCGCGCTGGTCAGCGACAGATCCTGGTAGTCGTATTCCTTGCGCTTGGAGCTGTCGACAAACAGGCTGATGCGATTGCCGTCGCCCCACTGGTACACGCTCTTCAGGTTGAGCTGGTTCGAGCGCTGGTAGCCATAACCCTTCCACTTGTCGGTATTGGCATGGTCGAACGACACGTAAGTCGAGAAGCCGTGGTAGTCGCCGGTATCGAAACGCACGAAGGTGCGATGCGTACCGTCGGATCCGAGTGCCTGGTCGACCCGCACGCTGGCGACGCTGTCAGGATCGGACGAATAGAACTGGATGGTGCCGCCCAGGTTGCTGTTGGACGCGGTACCCAACGCACCGGCACCCTGCGCCAGTTCCACCGAACTGAGGTTGTCGCTGGTGATCGCGCGGGTGACCTGCAGGCCGTTGGTCACGCCATAGCCCATGTTGCCCAGCGGAATGCCGTCGAGCGTGAAACCGAGCCGGCTCTGATCGAAGCCATGCAGCGTGATCTGAGTCGACCACTCGTAGGCACCCCACGGGTCGGATGACTGGAACTGCACGCCCGGCAACTGGTCGAGCGCCTTCAGCGCACTGCTGCCCGGCGGCAACGCCTTGATGTCCTCGCTGCTGACGGTCTGGATCTGGCGCGTCTCGCCGGTGGCCACCACGGACACCGCCTCGAGGGTCCTCGCCTTGCCGGCATTGTCTGCGAGCGCGGCATCCGCGGATGAAACAGCCATCGCCGTCGCATTGTCGGTCGGCGCAGCAAGCACAGGCGCACCATGAATGGCACCGAATGTGGCCAACGCGAGCGCCGTACGGCGAATCGAGATCGTGCGCAAAGACATGCAGGGTTCTCCGCGCGGCATTCGCTGTGAATGCCGCGACACATGTGATGAAAGGGCAGCCAGATCGCTCCGGCGGGTGTACGCAAAGCCTAAGCGGCGAATGTGATGCCGCCATTACATCCGCATTACCTGCAGGCGCAGAGGGATCATGCCGGCCGACATGTCGCGAACCGATGGAATTCTTCCGTGAATGAATGGCAAGGCTCAGCAGAAAACGTTCAGGCTTCCGTATGCCACAGCAGGTTTTCGATGTTTCCTTCGACTGTGGTGCACTTCGCCGTTAAATCCGCCCGGCAACTTTACGAAACCGCAAGACTCCGGACAGGGAAACCACGCGGCTTGGGATAAACCACGGCGCCACTCAGGTGTCTCGGCTTTTACCGATGGCCGGGAGCGCAGGTACGCCGGATGAGCCGGCCTGCCCGTAGCCGCCTTGTGAAATGCAGTAGCAGCGTTGCGAGGCGGGTCGCCGTCTCAGGGCAGTGCCTGGTCAAGTTCACTCTTCAGCGCCTGCATCAGGACATGCACGGTACCGCCCGGGCAGTGGCGCACCCTGACCGGCCCACTGCGCCCCGTAACCGCTTCGACCGATAGTCTTTGGCCGCCGCATGCAGCGACTTTCCCGCGTCGTAGGCGATCGGATAGTCGGGCACCACTGTGTCGGGTACGGAGCTGCCCCAGCGGGTGAAATCGTTGGCCAGGCTGCGCGCAGGGCGGCCCGATATCGCGCGGGTCATTACGGTGTGATGCGCAGCGTCGCTGGACAGGCGCTCACGATATCCGGCGTCCGCAAGCGATTCATCGGTAGCGACGAATGCCGTTCCCAGTTGTGTAGCCACCACCCCCGCAGCGAGCGCCGCGGCAATTCCCGCGCCGTCCATGATGCCGCCCGAAGCGATCACCGGGACAGCCGTCGCTCACACCAATATGCGCGTCAGCGCGAGCGTGCCAAGGCGGCTGTCCTCGGTGTCCGGTGTGAGCACGCCGCGATGGCCGCCGGCTTCGTACCCTTGCGCGACGATGGCGTCGATACCGGCTGCCTCGATCAATCGGGTTTCCTCGAGGTTCGTTGCCGTCGCGAAGAGCACGATGCCTGCCGCATGAAGTGCCTGGATCTGGTGCGGACGAGCCAGGCCGAAGTGGAAACTCACGACGTCCGGCTTCTCTTCCAGCAGCATGGCAAACATGTCGTCGTCGTCGAGGGAAGAGGTGTAGATTCCCGCAGCGCCGCCGGCGGCCTGGCATCGACCCGTTTGAACTCGGGGCCCAGTCGCCACAGCCGTGAGGCCTCTCTTTCGGCATCCGGCCGGGCAGGCCAATGGGTGAATACGTTCACGTTGACGGGGCGCTGACCAGCTCCCGCACCTGGCGGATGGCAGAGCGTGCCTTGTCCGCCGTGATGGCGCCGACGCCGAGCGAACCCAGCCCACCGTGGCGGCCCACGGCGGCTGCCATCGCCGGCGACGACACGCCTGTCATCGGCGCCTGCACGACTGGCACTCGCATGCCCAGAAGCTTGAGCAGTGGAGACTCGGAATATGTCGTCATGACCTATACCTCCGGCGAGCTCGGGTTGAACGGGTACGTGCGCATGTCTGCTCCCGCCGGTCGTCAGGTGGCCAGGGTGTCAATGAATTCGACCCGAAGCCCGCCCGGCTCAGGCCGTTCCGGGCCGCATCGACGCGATTGCCGCACCGCCGACGCCCGTTCTGTCGTCAGCTGCCTGCACCCACCGCGTACCGGCCCAGCCAGTCGCTGAGCTGCATCAACACCTGGCTGCGCCCCGGCTCGGTTTCGTTGAACAGCTCGTGATACAGCGTGGCAAAGAAGCGCGTGGTCAGCTGCCGGGTCGGTGCGGCGGCTTGCGAGAAGTCACGGCTGCCGGCGGGGTCGACCAGCAGATCGTTGCCGGCCACCAGCAGCAGGGTGGGGACTCGGAGACGGGTGGCATCGGCAATCGATGAGGCACCGGCACGGAAGATGAAATCGGCGAGCCGCGGGGTGACCCAGCCGGTGCACAGCGAATCGTTGCGGTAGGCGGCAACCACTTGGGCGTCGTGCGAGAGCATCCCGGTCTTCAAGCCGTTGCGCAGCGGAAGCCTCGGCGCAACGCGCGCCAGGCCGTGCGCCAGCCGGCGCCGCCAGGCTGGCTCCCAGCTCAGCAGCGCGGGCGAAGACAGCACCAGTGCCGGTGGCTTGATGCGGCCGTCGAGCACGGTGCGCGCAGCGACCAGACCGCCCATGCTGTGGCCCAGCAGCAACGGCGCGGTGGCCCGACCGCTGGCGTAATCCAGGTAGACCGTGGCCAGATCCTCCAGCAAATCGTCGTCACGCCGCAGCGCGCCGCGCTGCCCGGGCGTCTGCCCGTGCCCGCGCTGGTCGTAGCTGCGCACCGCGTAACCGCGCTGATGAAACCACAGCGCGAGCCGCCGGTAGCGCCCGCTGTGCTCGCCAAGCCCATGCACGATCAGCACCGCCCCGCGCGCCTGCGCCCGCGGCCAGTCGCGCAGGAACAGCCGCTGGCCGTCAGGCATGTTCAGCCATGGCGCGGCCGTCTTCATGGCGGAGTCCTGCGGCGCTGCTTGTGCCGGTGATTCCACACCATCCTCCCCTGTTGGTTATCCGCAATCGGCTGGGCCAGTGCGCTTGCATGTCGATGCCTGCAGACCGTTGCCGTCCTCCCGTCACTCGATCGGATGGACGGCATCAGTGCTCGCTGACATGCAGGTTTTTCATCAGAAGATCGAGTTTGGCTTTCATCACGTCCTGGGGACGATTGCCCTCGACGTCATATGAGGCGGTATACAGAAACCCGGGCGCAGTCGCTGCCTGACCGACCACACCGTTTATCCACATGACATCGTTGCCGCTGAACGCGACGCCATCATAGGGATGCTGCTGCTTCACAAGTTTGCGCCATTCGCTCTTGTAGTCGTCATCGAGATCGGCCGACGGCGCCAGGTGACGCCAGATATCGATGCCGTCCGGATCATCAGGATCGACCTTCACCCGCACGTTCCCCACACCCCAGACTGCCTTGCCTTGATCACGGAAGTAGCTGAAGCCCAAGGTCAGCTCACTGCCGGGGGTGATTGCCTGCAGCTTCGGTGTAAAGGAAAAACCCATCCGCTTCGAGCTGTAGGTGAACTGCTGCCCGTCCGTGAGTTCGAGCCTGATGTCGTCGAATGCCGCAGGCAACAGCGACTTGTTCTTCAGGTAGTCCTTCCATTGGGCGATTGTGCCGTCATATGCCACGTCGACAAAGTCCGTCAGCGCCTGCATGTCGATCATGTGCTCGTGCTCGCGACCTGCCTTCATCGGCTGCGTCATCGTTACGTAGCCATCCGGAACCGGCAGCGAAAGCGTGATGATTCGACTGTTGCCGAAGGGCACCAGCCATTCGCGAACCTGCCAGCGTCGTCCCCATGCATCGACATGCACCCTGTCGATAACCGGCTTGCCCATGGATCTGACCTTGATCTTCTCCGACCCGACCTGACGCGTCATGAAACCCGGCTTGATCAGCAGATCCATGAACTTGCTGGCGTCGCTGTAGAACTGCTGGGCCGGAACGTTGTCCGGCTTGCGCAGATGAAAGAACAAGCTGTGCCCGGCCACACCCATCGCCACATAACCATTGTCGGACAGCATGGTCTTTGAGATAGGTCGCACCGACAGCCCCCAGTCCCCATTGCTGTCGCGGATGATCAACGCCGGAAAGCTGTCCAGCCTCGGTGCGCTGTGCAGCAGCCGGTCCGAACCGCTGCCATGCGGGAACAGCCGGTCCGACTCCTGCGCGAGCAGCGCCTTGAGCTGTTGCTCGAAGTAGGCGTTCTGTAGCCGCCGATAGCTGGCGATGAAATCCGCAAGACGCTTCGGCAGGGCGAACTTCGCCTTAAAAATATTGCTCAGCGTGGTATCGAACACATCGAACTGATACGACTGACGTTCGTCGATCACCGCCAGGTGATCCGGTGCGTCCAGTACTTCGCTGATCGGCAAAGCATAGTTGAGATTTTCATTGGCCGACTTCATCAGTACCACGCCGATGACTTTCCCATCCTTGTCCAGCAAAGGGCCGCCGCTGTTGCCCGGCGAGGCTGCTGCCGAAAAGCGCATCCACTTCCAGCTGCCGTCCTGCTGCTCGGGTGTATTGGAGGTATACAAGCCGTCGCGGATCACTACGCCGGTACCCAGCGCGTTGCCGACGGCGTAGACCACCTGGTTCAGTTCCGGCCTGGTGTCCACCTCGAAAGCTGCGCTGTCGTGCGGCTCGCTGGCCAGCGTGAACACCACGAAATCCCTGCGCAAGGAAAACTTTTCGATCTTGTCGATGGTATAGACATGACCGCTGGCATCGCGCAGCGAAAGCGGCCCCCACAGGCTGCCGAGCGCGCTCAGCAGGACATGGCCGGCGGTCACGTAACGATGGTTGCCGATCGCGAATGCCGTGCCGATGGAGTTGTACTTGTCGATACGCTGCTGATACGGCAGCAGCTCCAGCGGCAATGGCTTTTCATAGGTTATCGGGTCGGCCACCGGCTTGGCCGCGACCACCTCGAAGGTGGCCGCCTGGATCGTTGGCAACACCGCCGGGTCGAGGCTGGCCGCGCGGACACTGCCCGCACCACCGCACAGACCGAATACGACAAGCATCATCCACCGACGGCGTGTCGTCATCACGCCACCCACTTTTACCGGAATCCCCTGCCTCAAGCGCATAAGCATCCTTCTCATGGAAGACCGCTGCCCAACCCTCGATCGGGGGCCGTCAAGTGCACCGGCGATACCCGGATATTGACATGGCGAGGCGACGCTTGCATCGCCGCACGCCGTCGCTTCGCCGCCGAATTGCACAACCCCTGCACGATCCCCATATATCATCCTGTGTCTTCTTTCCCGCCGCCGCACGGACCCTCGCCGATGCGCCTGGATCACGACCCGCTGGACGATTTCCACCCCGCTGTTGCCGGCTGGTTCCGTCGCACCTTCGCGGCGCCCACGGCCGCGCAGGCGCAGGCATGGCCGGCGATCCGCTCGGACCGGCACACGCTGGTGGCCGCACCGACCGGCTCGGGCAAGACGCTCACCGCGTTCCTCGCGGCGATCGACGCGCTGGTGCGCGAAGGCATGGCGCATGGCGGCGTGCTCGCCGATACCACCAGCGTGGTTTACGTGTCGCCGCTGAAGGCGCTGTCGAACGACATTCATATCAACCTGGAGGCCCCGCTGGAAGGTATCCGTGCCGAGTTGGCAAAGCTCGGCCTGCCCGACGTGGCGATCCGCACCGCGGTGCGCACCGGCGACACGCCGCAGGCGGAGCGCAGCCTGTTGCGCCGGCTGCCGCCGCACATCCTGGTGACCACGCCGGAATCGCTGTATGTGCTGCTGGGCTCGGACTCCGGCCGCGCGATGCTGGCCGGCACGCGCACGGTGATCGTCGACGAGATCCACGCGATCGCCGGCAGCAAGCGCGGCTCGCACCTGGCACTGTCGCTGGAACGGCTGCAGTCGCTGTGCCAGCGGCGGCTGTTGCGCATCGGGCTGTCGGCGACGCAGAAGCCCATAGAAACGATCGCCGAGTTTTTGATCGGCGCCCGCGAGAACGCCGAACTTGTAGGCTTTGCTCCTCCCCCTGCTTGCAGGGGGAGGTTGGGAGGGGGTGAAGCTCTTGACCTTGAGGCGAAGAGCACCCCTCCCCAACCCTCCCCTGCAAGCAGGAGAGGGAGCAAAGCAATGATCATCGACGTGGGCCACACGCGCCCGCGCGACCTCGCGATCGAGGTACCGCCGGTGCCGCTGGAAGCGGTGATGTCGAACGACTGCTGGGCGCTGGTCTACGACCGCCTCGCCCAGCTGGTGCGCTCGCATCGCACCACGCTGGTGTTCGTCAACACGCGGCGGATGGCCGAGCGCGCCGCGGGGCAGCTGTCCGAACGGCTCGGCAGGGAGACCGTGGCGGCCCATCACGGCAGCCTGTCGAAGGAGTTGCGGCTGGATGCCGAGCAGCGGCTCAAGCGCGGCGAGTTGTCGGTGCTGGTGGCCACCGCGTCGCTGGAACTGGGCATCGACATCGGCGAGGTCGACCTGGTCTGCCAGCTCGGCTCGCCGCGTTCGATCGCCGCCTTCCTGCAGCGTGCCGGCCGCTCCGGCCACAGTCTCGGCGGCACGCCGAAGGCGCGCCTGTTCCCGACCAGCCGCGACGACCTGGTCGAGTGCAGCGCACTGCTGGACTGCGTGCGCCGCGGCGAGCTGGATGCGCTGATCCTGCCGCCGCAGCCGCTCGATGTGCTGGCGCAGCAGATCGTGGCCGAGGTCGCCTGCCGCGAATGGGACGAGGATGCGCTGTACGCGCTGGTGTGCGGTGCCTATCCGTACCGCGCATTGGCGCGCACGGATTTCGATGCCGTGGTGCGCATGCTGGCCGAGGGTTTCACCACCCGCCGCGGCGCGCGCGCGGCCTATATCCATCGCGACGCCGTGCATCGCCAGCTGCGCGCGCGCCGCGGCGCGCGGCTCACCGCGCTGACTTCCGGCGGCACCATTCCCGACACCGCCGACTACAAGGTGGTGCTGGAGCCGCAGGCGATCATCGTGGGCACGGTGAACGAGGATTTCGCGGTCGAGAGCATGGCCGGCGACATCTTCCAGCTCGGCAACGCCAGCTATCGCATCCAGCGGGTCGAGCGCGACCGCCTGCGAGTGGAGGATGCGCACGGCGCGCCGCCGAGCATCCCGTTCTGGCTGGGCGAAGCGCCGGGTCGCAGCAGGGAGTTGTCGTTCGGCGTGTCGCGCCTGCGCGAGGAGATTTCCGCTTTGCTTGAACCCCTCTCCCCTTGGGAGAGGGGCAGGGGTGAGGGTTCGGTCGTCACCGGGCACTCACGCACGACCGAACCCTCTCCCTCAATCCCTCTCCCGAAGGGAGAGGGAAGCAAAGCGCGCGCCCAAGCATGGCTGCGCGATCAACTGGGTTTGAACGAAGCGGCCGCGCAGCAGCTGGTCGATTACCTGGCCCGCGCCAAGGCGGCGCTGGGCGTGCTGCCGACTCAGCACACGCTGGTGCTGGAGCGTTTCTTCGACGAATCCGGCGGCACCCAGCTGGTGCTCCACACGCCATGGGGCAGCCGCATCAACCGCGCGTGGGGGCTGGCGCTGCGCAAGCGTTTCTGCCGCCAGTTCAACTTCGAACTGCAGGCGGCGGCGACCGAGGATGCGATCGTGCTGTCGCTGTCGACCAGCCACAGTTTTCCGCTGGCAGAGGTTGCACGCTACCTGCACTCGAACAGCGCCGAGCACGTGCTGGTGCAGGCCCTGCTCGACGCGCCGCTGTTCCCCGCGCGCTGGCGCTGGAATGCGGTGACCGCGCTGGCGCTGCCGCGCTTCACCGGTGGCAAGAAGACACCGGCGCCGCTGCAGCGGATGAAGAGCGAGGATCTGCTCGCGGCGGTGTTCCCGGATCAGGTCGCCTGCCTGGAAAACATCGTGGGCGAACGCGAGGTGCCCGACCATCCGCTGGTCAGGCAGACCATGTACGACTGCCTGCACGAGGCGATGGATGTGGACGGCCTGCTGCAGATCCTGCGTGGCCTCGAGGACGGCACGATCAGCGTGATCGCGCGCGACCTGACCGCGCCCAGCCCGTTCGCCGCCGAAGTGCTGAATGCCGCGCCGTATGCGTTCCTCGACGACGCACCGCTGGAAGAACGCCGCACGCGAGCCGTACAGACTCGCGGCCTGAGCGGCGCCGACAGCGCCGACGACCTGGGCCGGCTCGATCCCGAGGCGATCGCCGCGGTGCGCGCCGAGGCCTGGCCGCAGGTGCGCGATGCGGACGAGATGCACGAGGCGCTGACCCTGCTGGGGTTTGTTACGGCCGAGGAAGTTGCCGGCCATGTCGGCTGGAGTGAGCGTTTGCAAGCACTGGCCAAGGCCAGCCGCGCCACCCGAATGACCGTAGGAGCGCACCCTGTGCGCGATGCTTTTTGCGTGGGCGTCGGCCAAGAGCTTTCGCGCACAGGGTGCGCTCCTACGGTTGTCGTATGGACGTCCGCCGAGAAGCTGCCGTTGTGGCAGGCGTTGCATCCCACCGCGGCGATGCAGCCGCCGATCGCCGCGCCAGCCGAATACGCCGCCCGGGCCTGGACCCGCGACGATGCCTTGCGCGAGCTGGTGCGCGACCGCCTCGGCGGGCTCGGCCCGGTCACGACGGCGACGCTGGCGCGGTCGCTGGCCGTCACGGCCGCTGACGTCGAGCTGGCGCTGACCCGACTGCAGTCCGAAGGCTACGTGATGCAGGGCCGCTTCACCGCCGATGCCGCCGGCACCGAGTGGTGCGAGCGCCATCTGCTGGCGCGCATCCATCGCTACACCCTGGGCCGGCTGCGTCGCGAGATCGAACCGGTGAGCCGGCGCGAACTGATGCGTTTCCTGTTCGACTGGCAGCACGTCTCCGCCGCCACCCGGCTGCATGGGCCGGACGCGCTCGACGCCACGCTGGCGCAACTGGAAGGCTACGAAGCGGCGGCCGGCGCATGGGAATCGGAGATCCTGCCCGCGCGCATCGGCGACTACTCGGCCAGCTGGCTGGATGCGCTGTGCCGCAGCGGGCGAATCGCCTGGCGCCGCCTGCGTGCCGGCAGCGGTGGCGGCGGTGGCCCGCTGCGCAGCACGCCGATCGTGCTGCTGCCACGGCGCGAGATGGCCGTCTGGACGTCCATCGCCAGTGGCGGGGAAGCGCAGGATACCCTGATCTCCTCGCGCGCACAGGCCGTGGTCGATGCGCTGCGCGAGCAGGGTGCATTGTTCTTCGACGAACTGCTGGGCATCACCCATCTGCTGCGCACCGAGCTGGAGGATGCGCTCGGCGAACTGGTCGCGGCCGGCCGGGTCAGCGCCGACAGCTTCGCCGGCCTGCGCGCCTTGCTGCTGCCGGCCGCCAAGCGCGACGGTGGCCGGCATCGGCGCCTGCACCGGCACCAGCTCAGCGGCATCGAGGATGCGGGGCGCTGGGCTTTGGCACGCGGCAAACCTGTTCTCCCCCTCGGGGAGAGGATGCCCGACAGGGCCGATGAGGGGCCGGTGCTCGCGGGAGAATCCGTTGAAGGTTCGCGGCAAGAGCAGCCCCTCACCTCAATCCTCTCCCCGCCGGGGAGAGGAGGCGAGCGTGGCGCTCTGCGCCGAGTTGACTCGATTGAAACGGAACATGTCGCCCGCAGCTTGCTGCGTCGTTATGGCGTGGTGTTCTGGAAGCTGCTCGAACGCGAGGCGCCGTGGTTGCCGTCGTGGCGCGAGCTGAGGCTGGTGTATCACCGGCTCGAAGCACGCGGGGAAATCCGCGGCGGACGCTTCGTCGAAGGCCTGGTCGGCGAACAGTTCGCGCTGCCCGAAGCGATCGCGCCCCTGCGCGCCGTACGCCAACGCGCCGACGACGGCGAGCTGGTCTGCCTCAGCGGCTGCGATCCATTGAATCTGGTCGGCACCGTGCTGGTGGGCGACAAGGTACCGGCACTGGCCGGCACGCGCGTGCTCTATCGCGACGGCATCGCGATCGCCGCACTGGTGGGCGGCAAGCCGACGGCGTTGATCGAACTTTCCGCCGCCCAGATGCAGGCGGCGAAACACGCGTTGCTGCGGCATGCGCGACCGCTGCCCGACGCTCTCGCGTCGAACGGACCGCCGCGCTCGGCATGAGCGCGGCAGTCGATGCATGCCCGACTCAGGGCTTGACGTTGTCGGTCTGCTCGATGAAGCGCACCACGTTGTCGTGCAGCTGCTTCAACGACGGCTCGTGCGCATAGACCATGTGGCCGGACGGATACCACGAGAAGCTCAGGTTGCCGTCGAGGCTGGCCGGTATCGGCAGGTGATGATCCTCGTAATCGGCGGCAAAGAACGGCGTGGCCAGATCGTAGTAGCCGCCGTTGACGTACACCTTGAGGTTCGGATTGGTCTTCATCGCCATCGCCAGATCCGTCATCACATTGGTCGAGGACTGCAACGCCTCGCCATGGATGCCCGGCGCCTTGTGCGAGAAATCCCAATGGTCGATGTCGGCGAACAGTCGGTATTGCTTGCCCTGGCCGAACTTCAGCTGCTTGCGCACGTAGTCGTTGAATGCGGCGACATAGGCCGAGCTGATCGCCGAGGATTGCGGGTCATACTCGGAACTCTTGCCCATCGGGTCGATCGTCGGGCCGGAGAAGCGCGTGTCCAGCCGGCCGGTGGTGGTGTCGCCATCGGCCTGCAACTCGTGCTCGAACATGCCGCCGGTCACGCGCAGGTTGGCCTTCAGCAGGTAGGCCACCGGCAGGCCGGTGTACTGGTGCAGCTTTTCCGCCACCGCCTGCTTCTGCGCTTCGCCGAGGCGCGAGCCGGCCATCAAAGCCTGTGTGTAATCGCCCGTCGCGTACTGCTCCACTTCCTTGAGGAATGGCTCCAGCGCGGCCGGCTGCTGCGGCAGCTTGTGGTGGTAGAACGCGGTGGCGGCAAATGTCGGCAGCCCGAGTTCATACGGCAGGTCGATGCCGGGGTTGAACTCGGGGCCATCGATGCTGGTGTCGAAACTGAGGATCTGCGACAGCAGGATCACGCCATTCAGGTCGACGCTGTCCTGGTTCTCCAGAATGTTGGCCAGCACCGCCGAACGGGTGGTGCCGTAGCTCTCGCCGAACAGATACTTGGGCGAGTTCCAGCGACCGTATTTGGACATGAACTGGGTGATGAACTGGGCAAACGCGTGACCGTCGCCGTCCACGCCATAGATCGCCTTCTTGCGGGCCTTCATCTGCTCGGCACGCTTGGCCTTGTTCGTGTCATCGGCAATCAGCCGGCTGAAGCCGGCGCCGGGCGCGTCGATGAACACCACGTCGGAGGCATCGAGCAGGCTGTAATCGTTGTTGACCAGCTGATACGGCGCCGCCGGGGTGTGGCTGTGGTCGGACGTCACCACCCGCTTCGGGCCGAATGCGCCCATGTGCAGCCAGACCGAGGCCGATCCGGGGCCGCCATTGTAGAGGAAGGTGATCGGCCGCTTCGCCGCGTCCACGCCCTTCTTGAAATAGGCGACGTAGAACATGCTCACCTGCGGCTCGTCCTCCTTGTCGCCGCTGCCGTGCAGCACCAGCGTGCCGGCCACCGCCTTGTAGTCGATGCGTTTGCCCTCGACCGTGACCGAACCTTCGCTGGTGGCGGACTGCGGCTGCAGCAATGCGGCATCGGGCCTGGCTTCGGGCTTGGCCTTGTCGTCCTTCTTGGCCGCACTGGCGACGGCAACCGAGCTGAGCAGCAGCGCGGCAAGCGCCGCGGCAAGGGGAAGTTTGCGCATGGTTGGGACACCTCGAATGCTGAGACGCGGCGCGCCCCGGGGAACCCGCAGCATAAGGATCGACCGCCCGCCTTTCACCCCCCAGAAGTCACTGCTGCGCGCGGCCCACGGGCTCAACCATGGCTGATCGCCGCGATCGCCAGCAGCGCCAGCATCACGCCAGCAAGATTGAGCCGGCTCAACCGCTCGCCGAACACCAGCGTGCCGACCAGCGCACCGAGCGCCACCACGCCGATATTCATGCTCGCGAACACCAGCGCCGGGTGCTGCGGCAGCGCACGATGGCCGCGCAGATAGAAGAGGATATTGCCGAAGTTGGCCAGCCCCAGCGCCAATCCACCGAACGCACTGCGCGCAGAGAAGCGAGCCCGGCCCTGCACCCGGCGCCACAGCTGCAACGCAAAGGCCACCAGCAGTGCCAGCGCAAACATCGCCAGCAGCGACGTGCCCAGCGACACGCCGGCCAGCGCCACGCGCTTGAACAGGATGTCGATCGCACCGAAGCCGCCGAACACCAGCAGCGGATACAGCCAGCCGGCAATGCCGGTATCGGCCGGGCCATGCCGGCGGCGCCACACCATGCACAGCAAGGCCAGCACGCCGAGCCCGATACCGGCACCTTTGAGCGCATTGAGCCGCTCGCCGAACAACACGAATGCTGCCAGCAGCGAAAGCAGCAACGACAACCGTTGCGCCGCATCGCTGCGCACGATACCGGCATGGCGCACTGACGCCGCCAGCACCAGAAAGATCGTCGGCAACAGTAGCCCCAGCGTGGCCAGCGCAACCCATGGCGCACCCGGTTCACGCAACGTGCGCAGCGACGGCTGGAGCACCAGCCCGCTGAGTCCGCCCGCCACCACATAGTTCCAGGCAATCGCCTGGCCCACGTCGATCTCCAGCCGCCGCGCCAGCTTCAGCAACACCGACACCAACACACTGCACAGCGCACTCAGCAAAACAAAGATCATCCAGCGCTCCCGCTCAAGGCAGCGCGCATTGTGACGCAGTGCTGGCCCGTCTCGGGTGCGCGGAGTGATCATCCGCGCAGGCTCTTGACGAACATCAGGATCGCTACCGCGATGATCGCCAGCGCGAAGATCAGGTTGAGCGCGCCGCGTGTCTTCGCCAGGCGTTTGGCACCGATCGCCCCCAACCAGCCACCGACGATGCCGCCACCGATGAACTCCGCCGCCACCGGCCAGTTGATCAGGCCGGAGATGGCGTAGTTGGCCGCGGCGGTGAGGCCGAACGCACCCACCGCGAACAGCGAGGTGCCTATCGCGTGGATAATCTCCATGCCGCTGGCGAACATCAGCCCCGGCACGATCAGGAAACCGCCACCGATGCCAAAGAAGCCGGCCAGACCACCGGCACCAAGGCCGACCGCACCGAGTCGCGGGAACATGTGCGGCAGCGGGTAGCGATCCGGACCACTGCGGCGACCGCGCAGCATCAAGGCCGCCACCACCAGCATCAGCAGTGCGAACAGCACCAGCAGATGCTGCCCGTTGACCGCCTTGCCGATGCTCGATCCGATGTAAGCGCCGACCACGCCGGTTGCAGCGAAGGTAAACGCCACCTTCCAGCGCACATGACCGGCGCGGGCGTGCGGGATCAGGTTGGCGAAGGCATTGATCGCCACTGCCAGGGCGCTGGTGCCGATCGCCAGGTGCGGATCGTGCACCCCGACCACGTACAGCAGCAGTGGCATGGCGAGGATCGAACCGCCGCCGCCGATCAATGCCAGCGAGAAGCCCACGGCCGAGCCACAAACAATGGCAAGCAGGGCCTGCAGCGTCAGCAGATGGTCCATGGATGGCTCCCGATGAAGATCGGCTCAAAGGAATGACGCGAGATGCCATGCGCTGCCCGAACCGCCGAACCGACGCAGGCCTCGCTACTCAGTGACCATGTGTCGCGTCGCCCAGGCACGGGCGCAAGCCTGACAGGTCGTACCCAGCGGCGCGGGCCGTTTCCAGAATGCCGTCGGCCGAGCCCGTGGCCTGCAGCGCCCACAAGGTGCTCGAGCGCGTACCGGTTCGGCAGAACGCGAGCACGGGCGCGGGCATGCCGGCCAGCGCGGCGGCAAACGCCGTCACCTGCGAGCCCTGCAACTGGCCGGACACCACTGGAATATGCCGATAGTCCAGCCCGGCCTGCTTTGCCGCTGCGGCCAGCGTGGCGTTGGTCGGCTGACCGGCTTCTTCACTATCGGGGCGGTTATTGATGATGCTGCGAAAACCCAATGCCGCCAGCGCCGCGATATCGGCAACGGCAATCTGGGTAGTGACGCTGAGGTCTTTTGAAAGTGGATGCAGCTGCATCGGCATGCTCCTGAGGCCTCTGGTATGGGTGGACCGGACTCAGATCGCGTCCAGCGGAATTTTCAGATAGCGCCGGCCGTTGTCCTCGGCCGGCGGTAGGTGCCCGCCACGCATGTTCACCTGCACGGCGGGCAGGATCAGCTGCGGCATCGGCAAGCCTGCGTCACGAAGGGTGCGCATGGCCACGAAGTCCGCTTCGCTGACCCCGTCGTGCACGTGAATATTGCCCCGGCGTTCGGCGGCCACCGTGGTTTCGTGCGCGAACTCGTCGCGACCGGCGGCTTTGTAGTCGTGGCACAGGAAGATCCGGGTGGTGTCCGGCAGCGCGAAGATCTTGTGGATCGAGCGATACAACGTGGCCGCGTCGCCTCCGGGAAAGTCGCAGCGGGCGGTGCCATAGTCGGGCATGAACAAGGTATCGCCAACGAAGGCCGCGTCGCCGATCAGGTGGGTCATGCAAGCCGGCGTATGGCCAGGCGTATGTATCGCCGTGGCCTCGATGCTTCCCAGCATGTAGCGCTCGCCGTCGCTGAACAGGTGGTCGAACTGGCTGCCATCGGGACGGAAGTCGCGGCCTGCGTTGAACAGCGTACCGAATCTCTCCTGCACGCTGCGGATGTGTTCGCCGATGCCGAGTTTCCCACCCAGGCTGGATTGCACATAGGGTGCCGCCGACAGGTGATCGGCGTGCACGTGGGTGTCGATCACCCACTGCACACTCAGCTCCAGCGCCCGCACGAAGGCGATCATCGCGTCAGCTGATTCGCGCCTCGTGCGGCCGGACGCCGCGTCGTAATCGAGCACCGTATCGAGCACCGCCGCGTTCTTCGTTGCCGGATCCCACACCACGTAGCTGAAGGTGTTGGCCGGTGCATGGAAGAACGCTTTCACTTCGGGACACGACATGGCCTGCTCCTCGATGGGCCGGAGGCGACGAACCCCGCCTGCGCGCGCCGGCGTATATTCAGTTTTCGCATACACGCCGGCATCAGGTCAGCTGCAAGCCGGGGAATCGGCTTCGATGTCAGTGATGGGCCGAGGGCGCACCCAGCAGGTGGCCGTTGACCACGGTGCCGTACAGCGACATGGGACTGTCGTGATACTTCCTGCGCGTCTCGGACAGATTGCCGGTGTAGCGCGGATCCTGCGGACGCTCGTGCGCATCCATGAACATCGCCACGTCCCACGCGTCCTGGTCGCTCAGCGTGTCGCCACGGCTGAACGGCATATTGGCCTTGATGAAGGCGGCGGCATTGTTGATCTGCTGCATGCCGGCGCCCCAGTTGAACGACTGCGGCCCCCACAGCGGCGGGAACACGTTGCGACCGGCGACCTGCTGACCCTGGCCATCGCTGCCATGACACAGCGCACAGTTGTTCGCGAAGACCTTTTCGCCACGTGCATAGTTCGGCGGCTGCGGCGGTTTGAAGCCCTGCTTCGGATAGCCGGCGCCTTGCAGCTTCACTCCAACTGGTGCGCCGCTGGACAACCACCATGCGTAGGTTTCCAGCGCGACCATTTCCGTGCTGTCCAGCGGCGGCGCCTTGCCGTTCATGCTGTAGCGGAAGCACCCCTGGATGCGCTCGCCGAGCGTATTCACACGACCGTTTTTCTTGCGGTACTGTGGGTATACGCCGTAGGCGCCCCACAGCGGCGCCGAATTGGCTTGTCGGCCTGCGTCCAGGTGGCAGTTGTTGCAGCTCAGACTGTTGCCGACATACGCCTTCGCGTGGGCCGGGGTGTCGGTGAAGATCTCGCGACCTTGGCGGATCACCTCGCCGAGCGGACCGGCGGGGATGGAGGATTCGGCAGGCGGGTTGAACGTCACGCCGACCGGTTTGGCTGCCACCGCCTTGCGCGAGGTTGCCGCGGGAGTCGGTGCGTGCGCCGCTGCCGTCGCAGGCCTCTGCGTGCATCCGACCAACGTCATCAGGGTGAGCGCGATGGCAAGAGCAACGGGCAGGTTCTTCATGGCGCGGTCTCCGGCGCGGGCAGCGGCTGTGCAGCGAACCATGTCGCCACGGCCTGTATATCCTGCGCGCTCAAGCCGGCGGACAGGTGCTGCATCAGCTGCAACGGATCGTTGTGCCGCCTGCCCTGCTGCCACGCCTTGAGCTGCATTTCGATATACGCGGCCGGCTGGCCAGCCAGCGGCGGAAAGTGCGCCCCCACACCGACGCCATGCGGGCCATGACATTGCACGCAGGCAGGTATGCCATGACTCCAGGCACCGCGCGTGGCCAGCACGGCACCGATGCTGTCAGCGGGCGGCGGCGCTGTCGCCGGCCTGGCCAGTGCAGGCGGCAGTGGCAACTTGCTGTAGTAAAGCGCCAGCGCCGCACGTTCGTCGTCATCCAGCGCCGTGGCGTTCGACTGCATCAGCGGGCTGTTGCGCGAGCCGTTGGCGAAGTCGTGCAGCTGCTTGCGTAGGTAGGCCGCATTGAGTCCGGCCAGGCGGGGAATGCCGGCAACGGCCTGACCGCCACCGTCCTGACCATGACAGGCCATGCACGGGGCAGCACCCTTGCCGTTGCCCTGACGGGCGATGGTCGCCGCATCGGTGGCCTGGGCACTGGCGGCAAACAGCGCGGCCGCGAACAGCGCGGCTGCGATGGATAGTCGTCGTGGGTCGAGGCCGCGCATCGGGTTCTCCTCAAGGCACCGGCATGAAGCCGTATTTGCGATACACCGCCTGCGCGGCGGGGCTGTGCATGAAGGCCAGGAAATCCCTGGCGGCCTGTGCATGCGGTGCGTTCTTCATGCGCGCGGCGGTATACGTGGCGGTGACATTTTGCGCGGCGGGAATCATCACCGTATCCACCGGATGATGCAGGATATGCTGCTGGAAATACGCCTCGGTCGACCACACCGGTGCCGCGTCCGACTCGCCCTGCAACACGCGCAGCGGTGACTGCCGGTGATGGATATGGGTGAGGAAGGTTGTGCCATCGTGTACCTTGGTCTGCATGATGGTGTGGTCCAGCGCCTCTCCACCGGCCTTGCGGTAGCTGGCTTCGATCTGCCTGGCGATACCCTCCCACGCCGGGTTCGGCATGCTCACGCGCACATCGGCACGCCCCAGGTCGGCCAGGCCGGTGATGTGTTTCGGATTGCCCTGCGCCACCAGGATGGCCAGCGGGTTGCGCGCATAGTCGTAGGTCGCGGCGAACCAGTGGTGTTGCTTCTGGGTTTTGGCGATGGATCCCTTGCCGGCCGTATAGACGTCCGGCTTCAGCGCGATGCGCAAGTTGCCCATCACCAGCGCTCCGCTCTGGATCTGTTTGGCGAGGATGCCTGGCGGCAGGGTCTCGACGAAGATCCGTTTCACTTCGGGGTGCGCCTGTTTGAACGCCTGTATCAGGTCATGCACCACCATGAACTGGTTGCCGGCGAAGAACACCACCAGTTGCGGATCGACGATATCGCCATGCAGGTCGGCGATTGCATCGAAAGGCGGTACACTGAACTGCATGCCGGCCGGTGGCGGGCTCCAAGGCGGCAGATAGTTGGGCTGGCTGGCCGCACTGGCAGCAAAGGCCGGCACGGATGAGCTCGCGGCCATCAAAAACCGTAGCAGCTGACGACGCATGACGCCCCCCTTGTATAGATGGACTTATAACGGCATCAGCGCATAGCCCTGATGCTGCAGCTCGGTGATCGTGGTCAGCGCGGACAGGGCCACGGTGACCTTCGGATCGACCCAGTCATACTGGAAATGGTGCTCGGCCACCGCCTGCGCGCACACCGCCACATCGACGCCAGCCTTGCGCAGTTGCGCAATCAAGGCGAGGTTCGGATTGGCGACACCATATGCCTTGCGGTACCGCTCGTCGTTGAGTACCACCGGTGTGGCCGCGCCCGCGGCAATCGCCACGAATTTCAGATGAGACAGCGGGACTCCGGCGCTGACATACAGGTTGATTGCGCGCGCCACGTGATCCAGCGAGGGACTGACGTCGGTGGGCTTGGCGCCCGCCTTGCTGAGGCTGAACACCACCTTGTAGGTAGCCTTTCGATCGGGCTGGTAGGCCGCCTGCGGCATCGAATGGATCTTGCCGGCCCCGGCGATGGTCGGGGTCTGCCAAAACCCGTCGCCAGCCCATGCAGTGGAGGAAACCAGGCTCAACGCTAACAATACAGAGCATAGCGGACGGTTCATGACGACCTCACGGGTTTGTCAGCAACGCGGATCTGCGCGTTTCCATCCTATGCCCCGACGATCATCCGGACCAAGGCAGTTTTAATGATCGGGGTGATAAGCATCGCTTATGCGTGATCACGATCACTATAAGGACGGAGAGCCGGGCATGTGGCCCCGTGATCCCTATGCGCGTGGACACGATCCTCTGCGCCGGTGACACCGTGGGTTCACGCAGGCACAAACCAGTCCTGCGCGTAGCCCGCACTACCCGCAACGGACGCCGCCGCAGGGCGATCGAAGGCGAGTTCGACCACGCTGCAGCCCAAAGCTGCTCGCCGATACGAGCATCGGAACGAATGCATCAACATCGAGAGGAGCCGCTTCTTCTTTGACACCGATTTGAATGCTTCTGAATCTGGATTCAGATGGTGTCGGCACCGACCACGATGGGCGAATTCACTTGCCAGGCAAGGCGGCTGGAGGCTGCGAAGAGTGGATCGTTTCCCTTGACCCTGATCGGAAAGTGCTCTGGAGCCTCGGCTAGTGACCCTGCGCGCCGCCCCCCCACGACCCGGACAATTTCCCTCAGTGATTGATGGTTTCCAGAGAAATCCCCTTCGTTGCAGGGCCGAACACGCCGATCACGACGATTCCCACGACCATCGCAATGGCAATGAACACGGCGACCGCCGACACGCCACCGGCACTCAGGAAGTAGCCAATGGCAAGACCGGCAAAGGCGGCGGCGATGCGGCTCCACGAGTAGACGAAGCCGATGGCACGGGCGCGGATGCGGGTGGGGTAAAGCTCGGCCTGATAGTTATGGTAGGCGTAGGACATCACATTGGCGGCGAGCGTGAACAACACGCCCAGCGCAATTAGCAACACCGGGCTGCTGGTCTGCGAGAACGCCAGCATGGCCAAGCCCATGACCACCAGTCCCAGCATGATCTGGCGCTTGCGCTCCACGCGGTCGGCGAACAGGGTGCCCAACAGCGGACCGATCGGGTTGGCAATGGCGATGATGAAGGAGTATTCGAGGCTGTGCGTGACGGTGATGCCGCGTGCGATGAGCAGAGTCGGCACCCACGCGGCGAAGCCGTAGAAGCCGATCACCTGGGCCATGTTGAATACCGAAAGCATCAGCGTGCGCGTGCGGTACTGCGGCGAGAAGATCTCCACGAAGCGCCCCCGACCGGTCTCCTCGGCGTGCGCCAGCGCGGGAGGTGTCAGCGGCTTGCCGGTCTCCGCGACTACACGCTCCTCGATCGCGGCCATGATTGCATCCGCCTCGTCGATGCGGCCCTGCAGGGCCAGCCAGCGCGGGCTCTCCGGAATCCCCTGCACCAACAGCCACACCAGCACGGCGCCGACCGAGCCGGTCAGCACCACCCAGCGCCAGCCGTCGATGCCGAGCGGGCTGAGCGGTACCAGCAACCAGGCCAGCAGCGCCACCACCGGCACGATGCAGAACGTGATGAACTGATTGACGGAAAACGCGCGGCCGCGTTCCGCGCTCGGGATCAGTTCGGAGATGTAGGTATCGATGGTGACCAGCTGCACCGCAAAGCCCACACCGGCGATGAAACGCCAGACGTTGAGCAGCTCGCCGGTCTGCTGGAACGCCATGATCGCGGTGCAGCTGACGTACCAGACCAGCGACCAGGTAAACACTGATCGCCGCCCGAAACGATCGGCCATCTGGCCGAAAAGCACCACACCTACCCACAGGCCGGCAAAGGTGCTGAACACGAAGGTGCCGAAGCCGGCGATCTTGATCGTGTTCAGGCTGGCGAAAAAGCCCAGCGATTGCGGCGTGAACAGCCCCGACTTCATCATCCCTGGCGCGACGTAGCCGGTGAAGAACAGGTCATAGAACTCGAACACGCCACCGAGCGAAATCAGCAGGATGATCTTCCATATCGTGCGCGACGGCGGCAGCCGATCAAGGCGGGCGGCGATCCTGGCGGAGGCGGTTTCAGACACGTTGCTTACCTTTCAGTGGTAGGAGCGATACCCGGCGCAATCGGTGCCGGGGCTTGGCCGCGGACGGGAAACAGCATCGTCCGCGGCATTTCTCTAGCTCAAAAAGATACCTTCACGTCGGCGTACACCAGCCGCCCAATGGGTGAATACGTGCCGATATCGCTGGTGGTGAATTGGTTCGTGAAGGAACGCGGGAAGATGGGTGGCATCTTGTTAGCGATATTGTTCACGCCAAGGGCGAGCGTGACGCTCCTGTCGCTATCGAACCCGCCGAGCATCCAGGTGTACGAACCGCGCAGATCCCACACGCTGTAGCTCGGCACCCGAATGCCCGGAAGGTTGCCGGCGGGACCCGCGTCATTGACATACGAGGTGAAGCTATTTGCCAATGTCATGTCCAGGTTTCCGTAGGACCAGTCGAGCGTCGAGTAGAAGCTCGCCTTCGGCAGCGTCCCGGCGAACACGCCAATGTTGCTGGCGTTGCCTGCGTACTGCTGGGACGGACCGCCCGCGAAGCGCTGGAACTTGTACGAATTGAACAGCATCCCTTTGCTCGACACGGCCCAGGTTCCGTCATGACTGGTGGGAAGCACGTAGTCCAATCCCAGCATCCAGGAGTGCTCGATCAGGACACTCTGGTTGCGGAACTTGTCGATGACGTAGAGCTGCGAATATTTGCTCGGATCGGGCAGGCCGGTGACCGGATCGGTCAGGAAGGCCTTCAGCGATCCGGGTGTCGCGAAAGGATCGGTACCGCCGAGGTTGGTGAAGTTGCCCGTGCTTACGCTGTCGAAGTACTTCGAGGCCGAACCCGAATCGTTGACCGATTTCAGGATAGTGGTGAAGTCCGCGCCACCCGGGAAACCGCGCACGGTGATCGAGGAGTAGTCCGCGGTGAGCGTCAGGCCCTTGATGAACTTCGGACGAAATTCGAAGCCGAAAGAGCGCGACGTCGAGGTAGACGGCTTGAGCGACGGATTGACGCCGTCTTCGCCATTGAAGGTATTCCCGACGCCGTACTGGCTGCCGAACACGATGCCGATGAGGCGGTCGGTCACCGGACGGGTATCGAACGGCCCGTAGGCCTGATACAGCGGTGGCGCGGCGAACGACTTCGTGTAGGTGCCATGAAGCACGAACTGACCATCGAACGGCTCCCAGCGGAAGCCCAGCTTCGGCGAGTTCTTGCTGCCGGCGTCGCTGTAGCGCTCAAAGCGGCTTGCGGCGGTGAGGCTGAACTTGTGCAGGCCCGGTATATTCATGCTGCTTGAGGTGATGGGGATCAGCGTCTCGGCGTACGCCGCGCTCACATTGCGGCCATGACTGAACGGATCGGTGAACATGCCGCCGTTCCAGTTCTGGTCGTTGCCGGCGGTGGAGCCGGTGACCGGATCGGTGACGCGGCCGTTCGCGTCGGCGTGGCCGGAAACCTCTTCATGCCGCCAGCCGACCCCGACCGCGAGGTTCACACGGCCTGCGGGCAGCTCGAACAGGTTGCCGACGGCGTGCGCATCCCAGGAGTAGAGCTTGCTGTCGCCAGTCAGCACCTCGGTGCCGAAAACATTGGCCAGCGCGGCCGCCGAGTTGCCGGTCACCGCGAACGGATTGAGCGCCGGCTGCAGTACCAGCGGGTTGTTGATCGAAAGGCCACCGTAGACCTTGCTGTAGGCACCGCCGGCGACCGCGTTGCCGCTGGCGTCGTATCCGCCGGCGACGGCCCGCGCCAGATTCGGCGTGAAAATCAGATTGGTGTCGCGCTCCCTCAGTTTGCTCTCGCTGTAATCGACGCTGGTATGCCAGGTCCACGAGCCGGGCAGATCGCCCGTGAGTCCGAAGGAGAAGCGATAGGCGTCGGTGGTGTCGAACACCTGTTTGGGCCGCGACATGTCGGCGAACGTCACGCCCGTCGCGTCGGTGGTCAGCGGATCGTAGGGTGAACCGGCCGGAACGGTGAGCGAGGCATGGGCGAAGGGCTGGCCCGCCGCCGCCCACGAGGTGGATTGGACCTTGTTCTGCGAAATGATCACGTCGCCGAAGGCCTCGATCTGGTCGTCGGTGAAAGGCGCCGAGGTCATGTTCACGACAAGGTTCTTGTGCTCCTCCCGCTGCAGCAGCATCGCATATTTCGAATAGTCGAACCCTTTGGATAGCTGTGAAGCGCTGGTGGCGTTGTAGACACCTGGAGACAGATCCGCGTAGCTGCCGGCGGTCGCGGAGGTGCCGGTCGGTACGGGCGGCGTGAGCAGCCCCGGCGCCAGCACGTAGTTGCCGCCATCGACGACGCCCGGCAGGCCCGTGCCCGGCACAACACCGTACATCGGACTCGTGAACGAGCGGGTACTCTGGAAAAGAGGACTGGTCTTGGCATCGCTGACGGTGGCCGTGATGTTCACCGGACCGATGTCCCCGCCGAACGTCGCAAACGCTGAACGATCCTTGTAGCCGCCATCGGCCACGCCGTAATGGGCGCCGACTGTCACGCCGTGGTAATCCTGCTTCAGGATGAAGTTCACCACGCCGCCGACGGCGTCGGCGCCGTAGAGCGAGGAAGCGCCGTCGGTGAGCACGTCGACCCGCTCGAGCGCGGCGGCTGGAATCTGGCTGATGTCGACGAAATTCTTGCTGCCGCTCAGGCCCGCGACCGCATCCAGCGCCAGGCGCTGGCCGTTGACCAGCACGAGCGTCGGCAAGTTGCGCAACTCGACCTGCGAACCGCCGGCCGTGAACTGGTTACGGTTCTGCGCGTTGCTGGCACCGGCATTGCTGCGGCCGGCAAAGGCTGGAACGATCTTGCGCAACGTCTGCAGCATGTTGCTCGAGACACCGGTCTGCTTGAGTGCATCCGCATCAAGGGTCGTGACGGGAACGGCTACGGCGTTGGGATCGATCGGCAACAGCGTTCCGGTGACCACGATCTGCTGCATGGTGGTGGTCGTGGGGGCTGACGCCGGTTTGCTGGCTGATGACGGCGCCGTGGTCACTTCGTTTTGCTTGACCTGCGGGCCCGCATCGGCACCGGCGACAGTGGCCGCCGTGGCGTGGCCAACCAGGCCGGCACTGAGGAACAGCGCGCTGAACAGCGCCTTGCGTGGGTAGTTCTGCATGATGGTGTCTCCCCCGAGATATCACGTCAGGTTGCGGGTAATCTGCGTAGCGGGTCCCTTTCACATCCCCGCGCGATACGCAGCGGCTGTTTTGCATCTCGCTTCAGTTTTTCTGATAGGTCAGTACGGTGAAGGTGTGGTCGAAATAAAAGTTCGGGTAGAACGGCGCCACGGCGGTATCCACTTTCATTGCCGGATCGACGCCGCCCTCGGCGGCCACCAGATACACGCGGTCGCGCTGCGCATCGAGCGCCAGCGTGCGCGCCATGGGACGGGTGGTGATGGCCTGCTCCAGTCGGTAGCTGTCGGGACCTTGCTGGTCGATCACCTCCAAGTTGGCGTCCAGGCCGTTGGAGGCGTAGATGCGATGCGTGCCCGGATTGAACGCCACACCGTCATTGCCGCGACCGATCGGCAGGCTCGCCACCACCGCGCCAGACGTCGCATCGAGCACGGCGAGCAGCGGCCGGTCGCTGCGGCAGCCGACGAAAATGCGCTGGTTTTTGGCGTCGTAGTCCAGCCCGGTGGGCTGGCGGCACGGCGCGGTCGGCCAGCTGGCGGTGACCGCGTGCGTGCGGGCGTCGATGCGCACCACTGCGTCGTGGTCGCGCTCGGCCACGAAAATGTTGCCGTGGCCGTCAGGCGCCGACGCCTCGATCTTGCGGCTGGGCATCGGCAGCGTCGCCACGACCTTGCCGCTGCGGGCATCCATGAACGCGACCTTGCCACTGTCGCCCATCGTGAACAGGATCTGCCCGGTCACCGGTTCGTAGCTGCCCGCATCGGCGTCGTGGCCGAAGCGGATGCGCCGCAGCGTCTTCAGCGACTTCAGGTCGAACTCGGTGGTCGAGCCGTCGCCGTTCACGGTGTAGCCGCGGTCGAGCGAGGGCACCAGGATCGCCTTGTTCGCGCCCTCGCTATCGGCAATCGTCGCGACGACCTTGTGCGTCGCCACGTCGAACACGGTGACCCCGTCATGCCGGCGGCCGATGAACAGGTACGAGCGCGCAGAGTCGTAAGTCAGATAGTCCCAGGCCGGCGCCTTGCCCGGCAGGGCGACCGCCGAACCGAGATGGTAGAAGTCCGTGGCATGACCAGGCGATGGCAGCTGTGCGAGGCAGATGAGTGCGGCCGCGGCAACCAGCCGGCTGCGCGGGTGCATCTTTTTCTGCTGAAGGCGCGTAGGCATCGTTGGCTCCTACTGACCCAGCGCGAATTGCAGCACTTCGCCACCCTTGCCATGCTCGCCGGGTGAGGCGGCCAGGAAGAGGCGGTTCAGCTGCGGCACCACGATGCCGGACTTGGCGCCGATCGCGCTGGGAATGCGCGGCCGTGCGGCGTAGAGATTCGGCGTGACCTGCTGGAACACACCGAGATAGCCGTCGCCACCGGGCACGTACACGCGCTTCCTGGCGCTGTCGTAGAACAACCCGTCCGACGTGGCCGGCGCATCCAGCATCGCCACCGTGGCACCCGTGTCGGTGTTCAGCACAAACAGTTTGCTGGGGTTGCGGGTGCCCACGAACAGGCGGTGGTCGGCCTCGTCCAGCGCCATGCTCAGATTGGTCTGGGCGCCGCTGAGCGGCCAGCGCGCGATCACCTTGAACGTCTTCTTGTCCACCACGTCCACTTCATTGTGGTCGGCGATGTTCACGAACAGCCGGTTGCCGTGCTGCTCCGCCTTCACCGCCTCGGTGTGATCGGAGTCGAAGCGCAGCTTGTGGTAGACGTGCCCGGTGAGCGGATTGACCTCGTTGAGGAAGCAGTCCTTCATGCCCACGTCCTTGCCGCCGGTGACGATGTACAGATGGCCGGTGGAAGGATCGTACTCGGCCGAGTCCGCACCCGGCTCCAGCTTGATGTGGCCCACGACCTTGTAGGTGGTGGCATTGAACACCTTGGTCATGCCCTTGCCGCTGTCGGTGACGATCAGACGGTTGGCCTTGGGCAGGTAGATGATCGCGTGCGGCGTCTCGACACCGGTGAGCGTGCGCTCATGCTGGCCAGTGCGCAGGTTGAACAGCTCCAGCGTGCCGTGATCCTCCGCCGCCAGCCACAGGCGGTTGCCCTTGACGTCGACGCCGAAGTGATCGAAGTCGCCCGAATACCCGGGCTTCCAGCCGGTGCTGCGGCCGATCAGCGTGGCGGTCGGGTGGGGGTCGACCACCGGTACCGGCGGCACCGGCTGCATCAACTTGGCCAACGAGGAGATCTTGGCGCGCAGCTCGTCGCGGATCGCAAACCCTTCGCGCTTCAGCGCCGCCTTGTCGTCGCCCGGCTTGTACGGGAACACGATACCCACCGCGCCGAGCGTGCGGCCCTTGACGTCGAGCAGGCGGGTCTCGACCTCGAAACGGAGGCCGTTGACCTCGAGATTGGGAATGCCGGTGTTGATGGCGCGCATGTCGTCCGCGTCGGCCGCCTTGCCGATGCGTCCGATGCTCGATCCCACGACCACGTTGGTCGTCTTGCCCGGCGGGACGATGTGCAGCATCAGGATCAGCAGCTTCGGATGTGCGGCCATGGTCTTGTCGACCAGCTGCTGCGCATTGGTGTGGGTCGGGATGGTCGGATCGAACTGGTAGGGCTGGGTCAGGTTGGCGGCGTTGGAAATCTTCCGATGCAGCTGGTCAGCCACAGCCTCGGCACGCTTGGCCAGTGCGGCCTTGTCGTCGCCGGCCTTGTACGGATACACGATACTGACCGCGCCGACGGTGTCGTTGGTGACATCCTTCAACGGCAGCTCGACCTCGTAATGGTCGCCGGCCGCGTTCAGTGCCATCGCCGGTTTGCCGGTGTTGACGACACCCATGTCGTCGGAGTCGGCCTTCTTGCCGATGCGTCCGATGTTGGAGGCGATGATGACGTTGTCGGTCTGCTTCGGTGGCGTCACGTGCATCGCCATGATGGCGATGTCCGGATGCGTAGCCAGCGTCTCGTCCACCAGGTGCTGGGCGTAGTTCTCCGGAGGTGTCTGCTGTGCCAACAGCGTGGGCGCGAACAGCGCAGTGAGCAGCAACATTGAATAACGAACCATGGATTCTGTCCTCTACAGATTGACGCGGGTGAGGTGGATGTGGGTAAGCGGCTACGGCGCAATGCCACCGATCCGGCAGCTGCGTAGCACACACCCTAGGGCAGCAACCTGACGCCTACCTGTAAGGATTCTTAAAATTTCTTCAGGTCCGCGCCGTCACGCGACGCATGCCCGTATGGGTCGAGGCGACCAACGCCCCGCCACTGGCTGCCCGCGCTTGTGCGACCGCCGCGAGGTTGTGCGGTGCGTCACTGAGTCGGCGCGATGCTGGCCTACACTCGCCTCGCAATGTCAACAGGCAGGTGCGCCATGAAGATTCTCGTCGTTGAAGACCAGCAGCGTCTCGGCCAGTTTCTCAAGCAGGGGCTCAGTGAATGCGCTTACACGGTGTGCTGGGTCGGCACCTGCGAGGACGCGCGCGACGCACTCGCGGAAACCAACTACGACGTGATCATTCTCGACCTCAGCCTGCCTGATGGCGATGGCCTGCAACTGCTCTCGGAATGGCGTCGCTGCGGCTTCAACGAGTCGGTACTGATCCTCAGTGCGCGCGATGCGGTGGAGGATCGCATCAAGGGGCTCGACCTGGGCGCCGACGACTATCTGCCCAAGCCCTTCAGCTTCGACGAGTTGCTCGCGCACGTGCGCTCGCTGCTGCGGCGCCAGTCGGCGGTCAAGCAAACGGTGATCACCCATCGTTGCGTGCGGCTGGACCTGCTGGGGCACACGGTCAAGCTCAGGGAGCAGACGGTCGACCTCACCAGCCGCGAATTCGCGTTGCTGGAGATCTTCATGCAGAACGCCGGGCGTACGCTCACGCGTTCGTACATCTCCGAGCGGATCTGGCCCGGGCTGGCCGATACCAACCTGCTGGACGTCTACATGAGCCGCCTGCGCACCAAGCTGGAACCCGAGCTGGGCGAACCGCTGTTCAAGACGCTGCGAGGGATCGGCTACCAGCTGGTATGAAGTCGATCGGTGCGCGCATCACGTTCTGGTTTGTGCTGAGCTCCACGCTTGCCCTCGCCTGTCTGTTCGCCGCTGGCTATCGGTTGCTGCAGAACTATGTGATTCATGATCTGGATCTGCTCAATGCCGCGGAATTCCAGCAGATCAGGGCGCGTCTCGGTTCGGACTATGCGTTGCTGAACCCCGAGATCATCAGCGAACGCATCCGCCAGACCACCGAATATGCACCGGCGCTTTTTTACATCAGTATCGATGCGCCTGGACACGGCAGCCTGTTCCGCTCGAAAAACCTGGCCGGCCATCCGCTGCCCGACGTGAAGGGCAAGCGGGTCTTCAACGGCAACATGCCGGGAATCGGCGAGCTGCGTATCGCGGAATTCCTGCTGCCGCCCTTCGACGTCAGCATAGGCACACCGATGGGCCAGGCACGGCGCGCCATGGTGGCCTATGCCCAGGTCAGCCTGGCACTGCTGCTGGGCATGATCCTGGCCAGCATCATGATCGGGCTGGGATTGTCGCGCCTGATGCTGCGCCCGGTGCGACTGATCGGCGAAACCGCCAACCGCATCCGCTCCGACAACCTCACCGAGCGCATCAGTATCACCGGCATCGATGACGAAATTTCCGATCTGGCCCGGCTGCTGAACCAGATGTTCGACCGGCTCGAATCCTCGTTCAACCAGGTACGCCAGTTCAGTGCCGAAGTGTCGCACGAGCTCAAGACACCACTCTCGCTGGTACGGCTGCATGCCGAGAAACTGCTCGTCGATGGCACCCTGAGCCAGACCCAGGAGGAAGCCGTGCTGGTGCAACTGGAAGAGTTGGCCCGCGTCAACCAGATGGTCGACGAACTGCTGTTTCTGTCGCGCGCGGAGGCACAAGGCGTCCGCATGGATATGGCGGTGCAGGATCCGCACCGCTTCCTGCAGAACTTCGAGCAGGACGCCTATGCGCTGACCGAACACCACGGGCGCCGCCTGCGCTGCACGCATCTCGGCAAGGGCAAGGTGGCGTTCGAGGAGCGCTGGCTGCGACAGGTCGTTCTGAACGTCCTCACCAACGCGCTCAAAGCCTCGCCGCCGGGAGGGCTGATCACGCTGCGCTCGGAGTTCGTACCGCGTTTCTGGCGAGTCAGCATCGAGGACGAAGGTCCGGGACTGACCCGGGAACAGTGCGAGCGGGCCTTCGAGCGCTTCGTGCGTTTCAACCCGACCGGCACGGAGGATCGCGGCAGCGGACTGGGCCTGGCCATCTGCCGCAGCATCATTCAGCTGCACAACGGACAAATCCACGCCGAACCAGGCACCGGAGGCAAGGGTCTGCGCGTGGTGTTCGAGATCCCGGCAAGCCAGCAGGACTTCACCGACAAGACCCTCCCCCGGGCTTATTCGAATACGTGATCTGCCCCGGCCGGCTGGCATCTGAGGTTCTCCTGCGGCGCACGCACGTCACGTATGCATCATGCCGTCGTCCTGGCTCGGAACTTTGTAACCGGTGTCAGCCGGCAAATGACCCAATGGCTGCATGAACCGTAGCCGCCGCGCCATCACGAAGGCTCCACGCGGCAGGGCAGAACCTGAGCCACCACGGTTGCCCGTGGCGTCTCCTCGACGCCACGCATCGCGTGGCAGAGGATCCTGACATGACAGGTACTGCACTGATCGTCATTCTTCTCGCAGGTGCCGTCGCCGGTTGGCTCGCCGGCCTCATCGTGCGTGGCTTCGGCTTCGGGCTGCTCGGCAACATCGTGGTCGGCATCGTCGGTGCGTTCTTCGCCGGCTGGTTGTTTCCGCGGCTTGGCGTGCACTTCATGCTGGTCAACCCGCTGGTGACGAGCATCACCTATGCGATGCTCGGCGCGGTGATCCTTCTGGTAATCATCGGCCTTATCAGGCGCACCTGACCTCCCGCATGCAAAGGCGCGCCTGCCGCAACAGGCGCGCCCCGATCATCCAGGCCCATCTCTAGCCGACCGGCAACACCGTGCGCTGGTGGGAATCGTTGATGACTTCCGCGGCCGACAGGTAGAACGCCAGCACCGCCGTGATCAGTCCACCGTAGCCGCCGGCGACATGGAGCGCGCTCATGCCGGTCCATTCGCCTGCGGCAAGCAGGAAGAAGGTGATCCACAACGCCAGGAAGATCAGCTGCAGCGCGCGCGCCTTCTTGAGGGTGGCCACCCACATGTAGAACGTGAACACGCCCCACATGAACAGATACCAGCCGACGAAGCTGGCGGGCACCTTGTCATGCAGGAACAGCACGAACAGCGCGAATGACCACCAGAACGCACCGTAACTGAGGAAAGCCGTGGTGCCGAAGGTATTGCCGCCGGGCATCTCCATCACGCCGGCGATCATCTGCGCGGTACCGCCGAAGGCCAGCGCAACGGCCAGCACCATCGGCATGGCGTCGCCGGTGTACCAGCCGACGTTGATGATGCTCAACAACCATGTCGTCAAGGCGAAGCCAGCAAGACCCAGCGGGGCCGGGTTGGCGAATTTTTTCGGTGCGCTTTCAGTGCTCATTGTGCGATCCCCTCGAATTGGTTCAGACGAATTGCTTCGTCACGAATTGCAGCCGCCCTGCCAGTCCCCAGCTCTTGACTCCCGGCGAGCATGGTCATGCTGCAGCGCGGGCCGCTATTCGCCTTTGGTCTAAGCTCGACCAAAGTCGAGCCGCTGGCGGCCACGCATGGGCCGATGCGAGGCTACACTCGACACATGCCGGTAGCTGCCGGCATCACCATCCGTATCGCCGCGACCCTGCCGCAGGAGGCACCCCATGTCGAAGCTCTATCCGGTAAAACCCGAATTCGCCGCCAAGGCACGCATCGGCAAGGATGACTACACGCGCCTGTATGCCGAATCGATCCGCGATCCCGAAGGCTTCTGGAACCGCGTGGCGCAACGGCTGGACTGGGTGAAGGCACCCACCATCACCAAGAACGTCTCCTACGATGCCAAGGACCTGCACATCAGCTGGTTCGAGGACGGGTTGCTCAACGTCTCGGCCAACTGCCTCGATCGCCACCTGGCCGAACGCGGCGACAAGACGGCCATCATTTTCGAGGGTGACGATCCGAACGAATCGCGCCGCGTCAGCTATCGTGAACTGCATGCCGAAGTATGCAAGTTCGCCAACACGCTCAAGCATTTGGGCGTGAGCAAGGGCGATCGGGTGGCGATCTACATGCCGATGATCCCCGAGGCGGCCGTGGCGATGCTGGCCTGCGCACGCATCGGCGCCATCCATTCGGTGGTGTTCGGCGGTTTTTCGCCCGATTCACTCGCCGGGCGCATCGCCGACTCCGCCGTGAAATTGGTGGTGACGGCCGATGAAGGCGTGCGCGGCGGCCGCAAGATCGCGCTCAAGGCCAACGTGGATGCCGCCCTCGAACGCCCGGGTACCAGCAGCGTGGAGACGGTCATCGTGGTGCGCCGCACCGGCACGGCGGTGGCGATGCAGTCGCCGCGGGATCGCTACTACCACATCCTGATGGAGGGGCAGTCGGCCGACTGCCCGGCCGAGCCGATGGAGGCCGAGCACCCGCTGTTCATCCTGTACACCTCCGGCTCCACCGGCAAACCGAAGGGCGTGGTGCATACCTCCGGCGGGTATCTGGTCTACACCAGCTATACGCACGAGGCGATCTTCGATCTGCGCGAAGACGACGTGTTCTGGTGTACCGCCGATGTCGGCTGGATCACCGGCCACAGCTATGTGGTTTACGGCCCGCTCGCCAATGGCGCCACCGTGGTGATGTTCGACGGCGTGCCCAACTATCCGGACGTAAGCCGGTTCTGGCAGGTGGTGGACAAGCATCAGGTCACGATCTTCTACACCGCGCCTACCGCGATCCGTGCCCTGATGCGCGATGGCGAGGCGCCGGTCAAGAAAACCTCGCGCAAGTCGCTGCGGCTGCTCGGCACGGTCGGCGAACCGATCAATCCGGAAGCCTGGGAGTGGTACTACCACGTGGTCGGCGACGAGCGCTGCCCGATCGTCGACACCTGGTGGCAGACGGAAACCGGCGGCATCCTGATCACCCCGCTGCCCGGTGCAATCGCCACCAAACCAGGTTCCGCCACGTTGCCGTTCTTCGGCATCAAGCCGGCCATCGTCGATGCCGCCGGCGACGTTCTTGAAGGCGCCACCGAAGGCAATCTGGTGATCACCGATTCCTGGCCGGGGCAGATGCGCACGCTGTACGGCGACCACCAGCGTTTCATCGATACTTATTTCAGCGCCTACCCCGGCAACTACTTCACCGGCGATGGCGTGCGCCGCGACGAGGACGGCTATTACTGGATTACCGGCCGCGTCGATGACGTGATCAATGTCTCCGGTCACCGGCTGGGTACCGCCGAAGTGGAAAGCGCGCTGGTGGCGCATCCGAAGGTCGCCGAGGCTGCGGTCGTCGGCTGTCCGCATGACATCAAGGGCCAAGGCATCTATGCCTATGTCACGCTGATCAGCGGCGAAGTCGGCAATGACGAGCTGCGCATGGAACTGGTGGCGTGGGTGCGCAAGGAAATCGGCCCGATCGCCACACCCGATTACCTGCAGTGGGCACCCGGTCTGCCGAAGACCCGCTCCGGCAAGATCATGCGGCGTATCCTGCGCAAGATCGGCGAGAACCTGCCCGACCAGCTCGGCGACATTTCCACCCTGGCCGACCCGGGCGTAGTGAGGAGCCTGGTGGAAGAACGGCTGATAAAATGAGGTAGAAGTAGGAGCGCACCCTGTGCGCGAATGCTCTTGTCAGTATCTCGGCAAACCCCTTCGCGCACAGGGTGCGCTCCTACCATACCCATGGCTCCCATGACCGATGTCCTGATCGCCGACGATCACCCGCTGTTCCGCGACGCACTCCAGCGCGCGGTGCACGGCGCCTTGCCGCAGGCTCATGTGCGCACGGCCGACAGCGTGCATTCCTTGCTGGCGATGGTCGAGCAGTTTCCGGAAGCCGAGTTGCTGCTGCTGGATCTGCACATGCCAGGCGCGCGTGGCTATTCCGCACTGGCGCATATTCGCGGCCAGTACCCCGGCCTGCCAATCATCGTGGTGTCCGGTCACGAGGAGTCGCAGGTAGCGCGCCGCGCGTTGGCACATGGTGCCTGCGGCTACATCCCGAAATCGACACCCGGTGAAGTGATCGTGCAGGCGGTCCGCGCCGTGCTGGACGGCGACGTGTGGCTGCCACACCAGCTGCTCGGCGGTGCGGTGGCACTGAAAAACGAAGAGGCCGATGCCGCCGCGTGCATCGCCACGCTCACACCGCAACAATTCCGGGTCATGACGATGATCGCCGAGGGCCTGCTCAACAAGCAGATCGCCTGGGAGCTGGGCGTGTCCGAAGCCACGGTAAAAGCGCACATGACCGCGATCATGCGCAAGATGGGCGTCAACAACCGCACCCAGGTGGCCCTGCTCGCCAGCCAGCTCGCAGTCGACCTGGAAAGCCCGCCGGCCATAGCGAACGAACCCGACTGACCCACCCGCCGCACGGCTGGCACCAATCGGCCTTATATACGGCTATTTGATTTTCTTGCTTTCCTTTGTTGCGGCGCACTATAGTCGATTCTCCCCCCCCACCCGAGAGTGGAGAACATGGCTCAGCCGCACGCGCAGGGTTTGTACAACCCGACCAACGAACATGACGCCTGCGGCGTGGGTTTCGTTGTCCACATCAAGGGCCGGAAAAGCCACGACATCGTCCAGCAGGGCCTGCTGATCCTGCGCAACCTGGATCATCGCGGCGCAGTCGGCGCCGATCCGCTGATGGGCGACGGCGCCGGCATCCTGATCCAGATCCCCGACCAACTCTATCGCGAGGACATGGCGCAGCAGGGCGTGCAGCTGCCCCCGCCGGGCGAATACGGCGTGGGCATGATCTTTCTGCCCAAGGAGCATGCCTCGCGGCGAGCCTGCGAACAGGAGCTGGAACGCACGGTGCGGGCCGAAGGCCAGGTGGTGCTGGGCTGGCGCGACGTGCGCGTGGACGCCGACATGCCGATGTCGCCAGCGGTCAAGGCGACCGAGCCGGTGGTGCGGCAGATCTTCATCGGACGCGGACCTGACGTCATGGTGCCCGACGCGCTGGAGCGGAAGCTGTACGTCATCCGCAAGACCTCCAGTCACGCGATCCGCACGCTGAGCCTGAAACACGGCAAGGAATACTTCGTCCCCTCGATGTCCAGCCGCACGGTGGTCTACAAGGGCCTGCTGCTGGCCGGCCAGGTCGGACAGTACTTCCTCGACCTGGCCGATCCGCGCGCCGTGTCGGCGCTGGCGATGGTGCACCAGCGCTTCTCCACCAACACCTTCCCCGCCTGGGAACTGGCCCACCCCTACCGCATGATCGCGCACAACGGCGAGATCAACACGGTCAAGGGCAACGTCAACTGGATCAAAGCGCGCACCGGCGCGATCTCCTCGCCGGTACTCGGCGACGACCTGGCGAAGCTGTGGCCGCTGATCTATCCCGGCCAGTCCGATACCGCCTCGTTCGACAACTGCCTCGAACTGCTGACCATGGCGGGCTACCCGCTGTCGCACGCGATGATGATGATGATTCCCGAGGCTTGGGAACGCCACACGCTGATGGACGACAACCGCCGCGCGTTCTACGAATACCACGCCGCGATGATGGAGCCCTGGGACGGCCCCGCCGCGATCGCCTTCACCGACGGCCGCCAGGTCGGCGCCACCCTCGACCGCAACGGCCTGCGCCCGGCGCGCTACCTCGTCACCGACGACGACCTGGTGATCCTGGCCTCCGAAGCCGGCGTGCTGCCCATTGCCGAATCGCGGATCGTTAAGAAGTGGCGGCTGCAACCGGGCAGGATGCTGCTGATCGACATGGAGGCGGGCCGCATCATCGACGACAAGGAGCTGAAGGACCAGCTGGCCAACGCCAGGCCGTACAAGCAGTGGATCGAGCACATCCGGATCAAGCTGGACGCATTGCCGGAACCGCGTGCCGAATCGCACGCCGGCGACAGCCTGCTCGACCGCCAGCAGGCCTTCGGCTACACCCAGGAAGACCTGAAGTTCCAGCTGCTGCCGATGGCGCGGGAAGGCGAGGAGGCGATCGGCGCGATGGGCAACGATTCGCCGATGGCCGTGCTGTCGGAGCGCAGCAAATCGCTGTACCAGTACTTCCGCCAGCTGTTCGCGCAGGTCACCAACCCGTCGATCGATCCGATCCGCGAACAGCTGGTGATGTCGCTGGTGTCCTTCATCGGGCCGAAGCCCAACCTGCTGGACATCAACAACATCAACCCGCCGCTGCGGCTGGAAGTATCCCAGCCGGTCCTGGACTTCGCCGACATGGCCAAGATCCGCAAGATCGGGCGCTACTCCAAAGGCAAGTTCCGCAGCTTCGAGCTGGACATCACCTATCCCGCGTCCTGGGGCAAGGCGGGCATCGAGGCACGCCTCGCCTCGCTGTGCGCGCAGGCTACCGATGCGATCCGCCAAGGCCACAACATCCTGATCGTGTCCGACCGGCGCAGCGATCACGAGCGCGTGGCGATGCCGGCCCTGCTGGCCACCTCGGCCGTGCATCAGCACCTGGTCACGAAAGGCCTGCGCACCAGCACCGGCCTGGTGGTGGAGACCGGCTCGGCGCGCGAGGTGCACCACTTCGCCCTGCTCGCCGGTTACGGCGCCGAGGCGATCCACCCCTACCTGGCGATGGAAGTGCTTGCGCAGCACTTCGCCGCGGGCACCGACGGGATCGGCGCGGACAAGGCGATCCGCAACTACATCAAGGCGATCGACAAGGGCCTGCAGAAGGTGATGTCCAAGATGGGCATCTCCACCTACATGTCCTACACCGGCGCGCAGATCTTCGAGGCGGTGGGCCTGAACTGCGAGCTGGTGGACAAGTACTTCACCGGCACCACCTCCAACATCGAAGGCATCGGCCTGTTCGAGGTGGCCGAGGAAGCGCTGCGCCTGCATGCCGCCGCCTATGGCGACGACCCGGTGCTGGCCGACGCGCTGGACGTGGGCGGCGAATATGCCTGGCGCGTGCGCGGTGAGGAACACATGTGGACACCGGACATGGTGGCCAAGTTGCAGCACGCCACCCGCGCCAACAACGCGCAGACCTACCAGGAGTACTCGCAGCTGGTCAACGACCAGAGCAGACGCCTCATGACGCTGCGCGGGCTGTTCGAGTTCCGCCTCGACCCGACCGCCGCCATTTCGCTGGACGAGGTGGAACCGGCCGGCGAAATCGTCAAGCGCTTCGTCACCGGCGCGATGTCGCTGGGCTCGATCTCGACCGAGGCGCACACCACCCTGGCCATCGCGATGAACCGCATCGGCGGCAAGTCCAACACGGGCGAAGGCGGCGAAGACGACGCACGCTACCAGGACGAGCTGCGCGGCGTGGCGATCAAGCAGGGCGATACCGTCGCCGGCCTCCTCGGCGAGGCGCACATCGAGCGCGATCTCGAGCTGCAGGCCGGCGACTCGCTGCGCTCGCGCATCAAGCAGGTGGCCTCGGGCCGCTTCGGCGTCACCGCGGCCTATCTGGTCTCGGCCGACCAGATCCAGATCAAGATCTCGCAGGGCGCCAAACCCGGCGAGGGCGGCCAGCTGCCCGGCCACAAGGTTACCGACTACATCGCCAGGCTGCGCTTCTCGGTGCCGGGCGTAGGCCTGATCTCGCCGCCGCCGCACCACGACATCTACTCGATCGAGGATCTGGCCCAGCTCATCCACGATCTGAAGAACTGCAATCCACGGGCGTCGATCTCGGTGAAGCTGGTGTCCGAGGTAGGCGTGGGCACGGTGGCGACCGGCGTGGCCAAGGCCAAGGCCGACCACGTGGTGATCGCCGGCCACGACGGCGGCACCGGCGCATCGCCGTGGTCGTCGATCAAACATGCCGGCACGCCCTGGGAACTGGGTCTGGCCGAAACCCAGCAGACCCTGGTGCTGAACCGCTTGCGCGGCCGCATCCGGGTGCAGGCGGACGGCCAGATGAAGACCGGTCGCGACGTGGTGATCGGCGCCCTGCTCGGTGCCGACGAATTCGGCTTCGCCACCGCGCCGCTGGTGGTGGAAGGCTGCATCATGATGCGCAAGTGCCACCTCAATACCTGTCCTACGGGTGTGGCCACGCAGGATCCGGTGCTGCGCCGGAAGTTCAGCGGCAAGCCCGAACACGTGGTGAACTACTTCTTCTTCGTGGCCGAGGAAGCGCGGCGGTTCATGGCGCAGCTGGGCATCCGCCGCTTCGACGAGCTGATCGGCCGCGCCGACCTGCTCGATACCCGCCAGGGCATTGCGCACTGGAAGGCGTGCGGGTTGGACTTCGCCCGTGTGTTCCACCGCCCCGAGGTACCGCCGGACGTGGCACGACGGCACGTGACCGAGCAGGACCACGGTCTCGACAGGGCCGGCAAGGCGCTCGACCACACCCTGATCGAGAAAGCCCGGCCCGCGCTGGAGCAAGGTGAGAAGACCAGCTTCATCGTCGGCGTGCGCAACGTCAACCGCACCGTGGGCACCATGCTTTCCGGTGAGGTGGCGCGCCGCCACGGCCACGCCGGCCTGCCCGACGACACCATCCACATCCAGATGGACGGCACCGCCGGACAGAGCTTCGGCGCGTTCCTGGCCCGCGGCATCACGCTCGATTTGGTCGGCGAGGCCAACGATTACGTCGGCAAGGGTCTGTCCGGCGGACGCATCGTGGTGCGCTCGCCGAACGACTTCCACGGCTTCGGCCCGGAGCACATCATCGCCGGCAACACGGTGCTGTACGGCGCCACCGAGGGCGAGGCCTACTTCAACGGCGTCGCTGGCGAACGCTTCGCCGTGCGCAACTCCGGCGCCACGGCCGTGGTGGAAGGCGTCGGCGACCACGGCTGCGAATACATGACCGGCGGCACCGTGGTCCTGCTCGGCGAGACCGGCCGGAACTTCGCCGCCGGCATGTCCGGCGGGGTGGCCTACGTCTACGACCCCGAGTCGCGCTTCACGTCGCGCTGCAACCTCGCCATGGTCGGCCTGGAACCGGTGCTCGCCGGCGTCGAGCAGGAGCTGCGGGTGCCGCGGGCGTTGTGGCATCCGCTCACCCGCGGCGCTCCTGGCGAAACCGACGAGGCGATCCTGCGCCGGCTGATCGAGGCGCATTTCCGCTACACCGGCAGTTTCCGCGCCAAGGCGATCCTGCACGACTGGATCAACGCGCGCGCGCATTTCGTCAAGGTGATGCCGCACGAGTACAAGCGCGCGCTGGCCCAACCGCCGCGGGAAACCGCGCCCGCATCCACCGAGAAGGCCACGGCCTGAGTCCAGGGGAATACCACAGATGGGCAAGATCACCGGCTTTCTCGAGTACCCGCGCCTGCAGGAAACCAGCGAGGCGCCCGCGCAGCGCAAGAAGCACTGGCATGAATTCACCCAGCACCTGTCCGACGACCAGGCCAGGCTGCAGGCTGCGCGGTGCATGGATTGCGGCACGCCGTTCTGCCATCAGGGCTGTCCGGTCAACAACATCATTCCGGATTTCAACGACCTGGTGTATCGGCAGGACTGGAAGCACGCGATCGATGTGCTGCATTCGACCAACAACTTCCCCGAGTTCACCGGCCGGATCTGCCCCGCCCCCTGCGAGGCCGCCTGCACGCTGAACATCAACGACGATGCGGTGGGCATCAAGTCGATCGAGCACAAGATCATCGACAAGGCGTGGGAGGAAGGCTGGGTGGTGGCGCAGCCGGCCGCACGCAAGACCGGCTGGACGGTGGCCGTGGTCGGTTCCGGTCCGGCCGGGCTGGCCGCCGCGCAGCAACTGGCCCGCGCCGGCCACGCGGTGACCGTGCTCGAGAAGAGCGACCGGCTCGGCGGCCTGTTGCGCTATGGCATTCCCGACTTCAAGCTGGACAAGGGCCACATCGACCGGCGCCTGGAACAGATGCGCGGCGAAGGCGTGCTGTTCCGTACCGGCGTGTTCGTGGGCGCCGCGGCCGACGCCGGGGATCACGGCAAGGTCACCGTGATCGCGCCCGAACAGCTCCGGCAGGAATTCGACGCGGTGGTGATCGCCGGTGGCGCGGAAACCCCGCGCGACTTGCCGGTGCCCGGCCGCGAGTTGCAGGGCGTGCATTTCGCGATGGAATTCCTGCCGCAGGCGAACCGCGTGGCAGCCGGCGATGTGCTGGAGGACCAGCTGCTCGCCACCGGCAAGCAGGTGGTCGTCATCGGCGGCGGCGACACCGGCTCGGACTGCGTGGGCAGCTCGAACCGCCAGGGCGCCGTCGCGGTGACCCAGTTCGAGCTGCTGCCGCAACCGCCCAGGCAGGAGGACAAGCCGCTGGTGTGGCCGTACTGGCCGATCCGCCTGCGCACCTCCAGCTCGCATGAGGAAGGCTGCCAGCGCGACTGGGCCGTGGCCACCAAGCGCTTCAACGACGACGGCAAGGGCCGCGTCAGGAGCCTCACGGCCGTCCGGCTGCAGTGGAAGAACGGCGAGATGCACGAGGTGGCCGGCAGCGAATTCGAGATCCAGGCGGATCTGGTGTTGCTGGCCATGGGCTTCGCCTCGCCCGCGCAGGGCGTGCTGGACGCGTTCGGCGTGACGAAGGATGCCCGCGGCAATGCCCGGGCCGGTACCGAAGCCCACGGCGGCTATCGCACCAGCGTGGACAAGGTGTTCGCCGCCGGCGACATGCGCCGCGGCCAGTCGCTGGTGGTCTGGGCGATCCGTGAAGGGCGCCAGTGCGCGCACGCGGTGGACGAGTTCCTGATGGGCCACTCCAGCCTGCCGCGCTGAGCGCCGGCGCTCAGGCTGGCCGGTCCTCGCCCTGCCGCCGCACCAGCGCGGTCAGCAGCGCACGCAGTGCAGCCGGGCGCACCGGCTTGTGCAGCACCGGGTAGCCGCGCGCCCGTGCGCGCTGCTTCAGCTCGCTGCTGCCGTCGGCGGTGATCATCGCCACCGGCGGCAGTTCGCCCAGCGCGTCGCGCAGCTGCTGCAACGCCTGTAGGCCATCGGCACCGTCGGCCAGATGGTAGTCGGCCAGTATCAGGTCGATGGGGCCGTGCCTCAGCTCGGCGCGGGCCTGCGCCACGTCCAGCGCGGTACGGCAATCGACGCCCCAACGACTGAGCAGCGCGCGCATGCCGGCGAGGATGCTGGCGTCGTTGTCCAGGCACAGCACGGTCAGCGGCAGCTGCTTGTCCGGGCCGGCGCGCTCCACCCGCTGGCTCCGTACCGGCACCGCCTCGCTGCGCGGCACGGTCACCGCGAAGCAGCTGCCGTGCTCGACCCGTGAATGCAGGTCCAGCCGGTGGCCGAGCATGCCGGCGAGGCGGTCGCAGATCGACAGACCCAGGCCCAGACCTTTCTCGCCCCATGGCGACGGGTGTTCCAGCCGCTGGAACTCGTCGAAGATGCGCGCGCGCTGCTCCGCCGCGATGCCGGGGCCGGAATCCCACACCTCGATGCGCACCTCGTCACCCACCCGCCGCGCGCCCAGCAGCACGCCGCCCCTGCTGGTATAGCGCAACGCGTTGGACAGAAAGTTCTGCACGATCCGGCGCAGCAACTGCGGGTCGCTGCGTACCGCCAGTTTCGTCGGCACCACCCGCAGGCGAAGCCCCCGCTTTTCGGCCACCACGGCAAACTGCGCCTTCAATGAATCGAACAGTTCGGCCAGTGCAAAGCCACCCACGTCCGGCCGATAGGTGCCGGCATCCAGCCGCGAGGTGTCCAGCAGCGCATCGAGCAGATCCTCGGCGGCAAGGAACGAAGCATCGATGCGCTCGGCCAGCTGGCTCGCCTCGGCATCCAGGCCAGGGTGCTGGCGCAGGGCCGAGGTGAACAGGCGCGCCGCGTTCAGCGGTTGCAGCAGGTCATGGCTGGCTGCGGCCAGAAACCGTGTCTTGGAAATGTTCGCCGCTTCCGCCGCTCGGCGCGCGTTGGCCGTGTCGACCAACGCCTGGGACAATTCCGCCGTGCGTTGGTCGACCCGCTGTTCCAGTGTTTCGTTGATTTCGATCAGCGCCTGCTCGGCGTGCTTGTAGGCGGTAACGTCGGTATAGGTCGTGACATACCCGCCGTCGGGAAGCGCGCGCCCGCGCATTTCGATGACGGACCCGTCAGGGCGTATGCGCTGAAACAGGTGCGACGAACCAGCGCGCATGTAGTCGATGCGCTTGGCTACATGGTCTTCCACTTCACCCGGGCCGCATTCACCCAGTTCGGCATTCCATCCGATCAGATCGGCCACCGGCACACCGACGTAGACCATGCCTTCGGGATAATCGAACAGTTCCAGATAGCGCCGGTTCCACGCCACCAGATGCATGCGCGCATCGACCACGCTGATCCCTTGCGAGACGTTCTCCAGCGTGGAGGCGAGCAGCTTGCGGTTGAAGCGCAGTTCCTGCGAGGCCTCATCCATCAACGCCATGGCCTCGGCGATATCCAGCCCGCTGCCGGACAACGCGCCCATCAGGATGCGTCGCGCATTGGCCGCACCGACCGCCGAGGCGAGCAGGCGTTCGGTATGCTGGATCAGCGCGCGGTCGGCCGCTTCATTGGCCAGCAAGGGCCGCCCCCGGCGCTGCGCATATTCCTCGAAGGCGCGTGTGCTGCCGCGTTCGCCGACGATGCGCTCGGCGATCGTGCGCAGATCGGCGAATGCCACGCGACCGCGCCAGTCGCCGGTGCCGCCCGGGTTGGTCGGATCCGGATCGACAAACATCGATGCCAGCAGCCGGTCCTCCAGGGTTGGGCGGAATCGCAACGAGAAGAACACCATGCAACCGACGTTGACCAGCAGCGACCAGAACGTGGCATGCATGACCGGGTCCCAGCCACTGAGATGGAACAGTTCCTGCGGGCGCAACCAGCTCCAGCCAAACGGGCCTGTCTGCAACCAGTGATCAGCATGGACGATCTCCGGCAACAGCAAGGTGTATGCCCACACCGCGAAGCCCGCCAGCAGGCCGATCACCACGCCGCGACGGCTGGCGCCGCGCCAATACAGGGCGGCGATCAGTGCCGGGGCGAATTGCGCCACCGCCGCAAACGCCAGCAGACCGGTGGCAGCGAGGTTTTCCTCGTCGGCGACACCGCGATAGTAGACATAGGCCATCAGCGCCAATATCACGATCGCCACTCGTCGCACGTTCAGCACCAGCTGCGACAGGTCGCTGCGCTGCTCCAGATGCAGCCATTGGATCCGCAGCAGCGCTGGCATCACCAGGTCATTGCTGATCATGGTCGACAGCGCCACGGAGGCCACGATCACCATGCCGGTCGCCGCCGAAAATCCGCCGATGAACGCCAGCAGCGCCATGCCGTGATTGCCATAGGCAAGCGGCAGCGTCAGCACCCATGCATCGGCATTGCCCTGGCGCACCAGCGGCATGTGCGCACCGGCCGCCACGATCGGCAAAACGGCCAGACTGACGATTACCAGGTATGCCGGCATGATCCAGCGCGCGTGCTTGAGATCGCCCGCATTTTCACACTCGACCACGCCGATCTGGAACTGCCTTGGCAGGCAGAACATCGCCAGAAACGCCAACAGCGTCTTCGCGAGAAACCCGGACGACATGCTGCCGCCCGATCCCGTGGCCGGAAGATGCAAGGTGGCGGGAAGACCTGGACCATGCCAGTACGCATAACCTGCCAAGGCGACAAAGGCGAGCAGCTTGATCAGCGACTCCAATGCGATCGCCAGCATCAGGCCGTGATGATGTTCGGTCGCATCGATGCTGCGCGTGCCGAACAGGATCGCGAATGCCGCCAGCAGAACCGCGCACCACAATGCGCTGTCGATGCCGGCCTCTCCCGCGTTGCCGTGGATGGCACCGCCCAGCACATCGAACGACATCGCCACGGCCTTCAGCTGCAGTGCGATGTACGGTACGACCGCGATCACCGCGATCACCGCGACCAGCGCCGCCAGGCGATGCGACTTGCCGAACCGCGCACCGATGAAGTCAGCGATCGAAGTGATGTTGCGCTGTTCCACCACACGCACCAGTCGACGTAGCAGGCCAAACCCGAACACGAACAGCAGGATCGGACCGAGGTAAATCGGCAGATACGCCCAGCCAGCGCGCGCTGCCGTACCTACTGCCCCGTAGAACGTCCACGATGAGCAATACACGGCCATTGCCAGACTGTAGACAAGCGGACGCAATCTCGGCCGCTGCGGATACAGTGGACGCCGGTCACCGGCGTAAGCCACCACGAAGAGCAACCCGACGTACAGCACCGACACCAGCAGCATTAACCAACCGTTGATCAAGCACCATCTCCCCATTCACCATCCATCGCCGAACGCCGGCCCACTGTTGCCATGCTTGTGCACAGTCGCAGGCAGCGGCACCATGGCAGGATGATTTCAGCGCGCGCGCAGATACCCGCCAACGTAGCAGAGCATCTGCGCGATGACGAGATTCATGTGTGGCATCTGCCTTACCACCGGCAACACGGGCGCGCGCCACTGCGTTCGGTTCTGTCCAGCTATCTGGGTATCGACGCACATCGACTCACGCTGACGGAGGGTGAGCACGGACGGCCCGCACTCACCGGCGCCCTGGATCCATCGCTCGATTTCAACTGGTCGCACAGCGGCGATCATGCCCTGATCGCGATCGCCAGGTCGATCAAGCCCGGCATCGATCTCGAATGCCTGCGCGCACGTCCCAGAGCTCTGGAGATTGCCCGGCGATACTTCTCTGCCGACGAAGCGGCGGCCTTGTCGGCCGTGCCGGCGGCTGGCCGGAGTGCGGCATTTCTCGAGCTGTGGACTGCCAAGGAGGCTGTGCTCAAGGCGCTGGGACGTGGCATCGCGTTTGGCTTGAAACGGCTCAGTATCGGTTGTGCCGGGGGCCAGCTTATCCTGCATCAGCTGGATGGCGACGATGCCGGGGCATGGCAGTTGCACGCCCTTCGCATCGATAGCTCGCTGGTGGCTGCGCTTGCATGGCGTGGCGACGAACGCCGCATTCGACTGTGGACACTTGCCTCCGGCGACTGATAGGTACATTGTTTTCGGCCCGGCCAGTGCCGTCTGCCGCCCCCTGTCTGTCGACCCCCAGTGTGAGAGCCTGCTTACCTGTCATGACCCTGCTCAGCGTCAATCTCAACAAGATCGCGGTACTGCGCAACTCGCGCGGCGGCGACGAACCGGACATCTGTCATGCGGCGCAGACGTGCATTGAATCGGGCTGCGGCGGTATCACGGTGCATCCACGCCCGGATTTGAGGCACGTGCGGCCTGATGATGTGCGTGCGCTGGCCGCGCTGCTGCGCGGAAGGGTGGAGTACAACATCGAGGGCAATCCGTTCGCCGGGGTTCGTGGTGCCTATCCCGGCTTGCTTGCCCTGGCACGTGAGGTACGTCCCACCCAGGTGACCCTGGTGCCGGATGACGACGGCCAGATCACCTCCGATCACGGGTTCGATCTGCAGCGCGACACCGAACGCCTGCGGCCATTGGTCGCCGAACTGCGCGAACTGGGCTGTCGAGTCAGCCTGTTCGTCGATCCCGACTGCCGGAACTTCGATTTGGCAGTGGCGATAGGGGTACAACGCATCGAGATCTACACCGGTCCCTACGCGAAGGCTTTTGCGGACGGAAAGTCCTCGGTGGCCTTGGCGGCATGCGCTGATACCGCACGACGTGCACAGCAGGCAGGATTGGCGGTGAATGCCGGTCATGATCTGAGCCAGGCCAACCTCGGTACATTCAAGGCGGCCATTCCCGGATTGGCCGAAGTCTCGATCGGCCATGCACTGATCAGCGAAGCGCTGTACGACGGACTGGCCACCACCGTGCGCAACTATCTGCAAATTCTGCGCTGAACAGTTCGCTTGCAGCACCCAAGTTCGTGCCGAAAAAGGCGCCGCGGCGAAATCTCCCACAAGAGTTCGAGCGCCTGCGAGAGGGCTTCAGACCCGATGCTTCCTCACCCAAACAAGAACCCCCGCTCCAGGCGGGGGTTCTCAAGACGCGACCGAAGCTGCCGTCATTGCCGGATCGGCACTCGTGTCAATTGGCCTCGGCGAAACCGATCTTCGTGAGGTTGTAACTTTTCGCGTCCGCCAGCACGCGTGCCACATACTGATACGCCACTGCATCATCGGCGGCGATCTGTATTTCGGGCTGTTCGCTCTGCTGGGCGATCACCGCGAGTTGGGCCTTCAGGCCAGGCTCGTCGACCGGCGTGTCGTTCCAGTAAAACGCCCCGCTTTGGTCGATCTTCAAACGGATCGGCTCCAGCGGATTGGGTGGGTTGACCACGTTCGGATTCGGTTGCGGCAGGTCGACCTTGATCTTGAGCGCGGGTATCGGCGCCGTAATCATGAAAATGATCAGCAGCACCAACATCACGTCGACCAGTGGTGTGACGTTGATTTCCGACAACGGCCCACTGCTATTGCTAGTGAATGCCATCTCTCGTCACTCCTTAGCCGGGGCAGTGGTCATGAAGCCGACATGGACCATACCTGCATCCTTCGCATCGCCAATGATCTTTTTCACGATCTTGAACTCGGTCGACTTGTCCGCTCGGATCTGCAACTCCGGCTGCGGCGTCCTCTGTGCATCCACCGCGAACTGCGCCTTCAACTCAAGTTCCGTGATCGGATGATCGTTGAAGTACATGCTACCGTCCGGCTTGACCGCCAGATCCAGAGGCGGCACCAGCACCTCCGAATCCTTGGTCTTGGGATTCGCAATGGGCAAGTCGATCGTGACGCTGTGTGACATCAACGGGGCGGTGATCATGAAGATGATCAGCAGCACCAGCATCACGTCAACCAGCGGCGTGACGTTGATCTCCGACATCGGTCCGCCGGAATTGCTCCCTGTAGCCATCGCCATGGGTCAATCCCTCACTTGTTGCCTGGCGCAGCGCCTTCAACGCGCGAGCCCGTGGCGAAGAAGTCGTGCAGGTCATGCGCGAATTCATCGAACCTTGCATAGGTCAGGCGATTCGAACGATTGAAGAAGTTGTAGGCAAGCACGGCAGGAATAGCGGTGAACAGACCAAACGCGGTCATGATCAAGGCCTCACCCACCGGGCCGGCCACGGCAGACATCTGGGCGTTGCCGGTCGCGGCGATGCCGATCAAGGCGTGGTAGATACCCCACACGGTACCGAGCAGACCGACGAAGGGAGCGGCCGAACCCACCGTGGCGAGCAAGGTCAAGCCACCCTCCAGACGCAGGCTCTCGCGGGCCACGGCCTGGCGCAGGGCACGATCGATGAACTCCGAACGGCTCAGCGACTCCGCCAGACGACCCGTGGTACCGGATGCCGTCTGCTGGTGATGGGCCACTGCCATGGCAGCATCGAGAGCGATCTTGGAGAACGGTTCACCCTTGGGCTGGGCTTCAAGTTCGCGAATCGCTTCCTGGGTGGATCCTTGACCCCAGAAGCCATCGATGACGCCATCGGCACGCGACCGCACCATGGCGTTGCGGATGGCGTTGGCGACAATGAAGTACCAGGACATGAACGACATCACGACCAGGGTCACGAAGACGATCCAGCCAAGCGCATCGAAGTTTTGCATCAAATTGCTGAAGCCCATCTGTTTCATGGCTTCGGCGTTGGTATTGCTACCCAAGGCCTGTGCGGCATCGGTAATTGCAGGAGTCTGTAGGAACATAACGCTACCCTAGGGAAGTCGAACGTGAACTATAAACCGTAATCGGGGAAAGCTTGATTACAGCGAATTGAGGTTGAAACTGACTGGAACGCGTGCATAGCCTTCGACCTTTCGGCCATTCCTGATTTCCGGATTGAACCGCCATCTTCTTGCCGCATCCAGCGCTGCACGGTCCAACTCGCGATATCCGCTGGATTTCTCCACCTTGATGTCTTTCGGCGTTCCGTCAATACCTACCAGGATCATCAGCACCACCGTCCCTTCATGATGCTGACGTACCGCTTGTGGCGGATACCTCGGCTGAAGACGACTGTTGTAGCTCAGATCCTGACCAGCCGTGATATCCGTAGGCGGTGCCGGTGGCGCTGGCGGTGCCGGCGGCGGTGCCTGGTACGCGTTCTGGGACACCTCCGTCACCGGCGGCGGCGGTGCCGGCGGTGGCGGTGTCGGTGGTGGCTTGAGCTGCTGGATGATCTTCGGCGGCGGCTGCTTTGGTGGCTCCGGCGGCGGCGGCGGTGGCGGCGGCGGCGGCGGCGGCGGCTCGATGAAGTTCACCTGGACGATGCGCTCCTTTTCCTTGTGCGCCTGATGCGGCGGCGCCATCGGCGCCACAATCAACAGGAACGCAAACGCATGCAGACCGATGGCAACTGCCAATGCCCAGGTGCGTTTCCAGCTGAACTCATTTTCTTCGTTGCTAGAGGCCATCTTTCACTATCTGAAGCTAGTCAATCGGAAGTGAACGTTGCCGCAGGGCGTGGCCCGAAACCGTCTGATGCCTGGACGGAACTCGCCGCTGGGGAGACGCAGGGAAAGATCTTCAAAGGTACAGCAGCACAGGTCGTTTGTATAGCATTCACGAACCATACAGATGGACGTCCATCTGCCCCGCGAATGCTTTTGATACCGGTGCTTTATTTGATGTGCTGCTTCTTGAGCCAGGCCTTGGCCTTCTCGGCCGTTTCCGGCTGCTGTGCAGCCATCTTCATGGCTGCGATCGTTGCCGGTTTGTTGTTGAGGCCACGCTCGCTTTCAGCCAGCAGCATGTACGCCGTGCCCATGTGCTTCACACCTTTCTTGATGCTCAGCTGGAACATGCTGCGAGCTTTTGCATACTTGCTTTCGCTCAGCAGCAAGTTACCGGCACGCAATGCAGCCATCCCATCCGTGTCTGTCGGGATGGCCTTGCCATAGGCGTCGATCGCCTTGCCGACATCGTCGGCCATTTCGGCCGCCTGACCGAGCAGCAGGTAGTTGTCCGCGTTGGCGGTTACCAGCCCCTTGCTCATGCCTTCTTCAAGCACCTGTTCTGCCTTGACGCCATTGGGCTTGGCATCGGCCCCGTTCTGCCCGGTGATCAAATACAGCTTGGCCAGATTGACGTAGCTGCCTTCCTTCGTGAATGCGCCGTTGGCACGAGCCTTTTCCATCAACTGGATGGCTTCCGGATACTTCTGCGCCTGCATCAACACCGCCACCGCGTTGTTGAGCGCTTCCGGATCATTCGGTTTGGCGGCAAGTTCCTGCTCTGCGAGCTTCGCGGCCTGATCGTCCTGACCCGCTTCGGAGTAGCTGGCCATAAGAATCTGGTTCCAACTTTCCTGGGGCTTGTCGGTCAAGGATTTGGCCTTGTTGATGGCTGCGATCGCCTCGGGATACTTGCCGAGACGATAATCTGCGTTGCCTTCAAGCGCGTAGGAGTTGGCGGTTTCCTTCTTGCCCTCTGCCCGCCATTTGGTGAGCGTATCCAGTGCGGCCTGATATTGTTCATCGGCCAATTGGAACTGCGCCAGCATGTACTCGATCTGGAAATAGGTGTCGTTCGGCATCACCCCGATGGCCAACGAACGCTGGAGCAACGGAATCGCGGCTTTGTAATCGCCTTCGTTGTATTTGATGGTGGCCAGCCCTTCCAGCGCAAGCGCCTGGGCATATTTGCTCTTGCTTTTGTCGACGATGGGCTGCAGCAACTGTTCGGCCTTGGCCTTGTCGCCCGAGCTGCTTGCGTCCAGGCCTTCGTTGAGTGCCTTCTGTTCTCTCGTGCTGGTCAGATCGAGCTTTGGAGCGACGCGGGTGGCATTGGGATACTGCACCGCCTGCTTGTCCTTGGCGGCATGGCTTTCTCGCGCCAGAACCGGATTGCCGGTCAATGTCAGCAAGAGGGCGACACTCGCCAGCATTGTCAAACCCGGAACATGTTTCATGGTGATCCTCATATCAGCCTTCGCCGCATCGAACATGGCATACAGAATGTGCAAGCCTAACCCGAGTTTGGCATCGATAACAAGTTGCGATGCGTCATCAAAGATTGTTAAAAATCAATAATTTGGCCATACGAGATGGTATGGACTGCAACCGGTTGCGGTCCATCTCGATGGTCTCGCCGGGCTGGATGACGACCGGAGGTGCCGATCCGCGACCGTGACCGACATGAGGTGGACGGGACAGCAAGACGCCACGCATAGAGACTGTCCGCACCCCAAAAGCAGATGACTTCCTCAGATGTCGAGATTGGCGACCTTCAGGGCATTCGCCTCAATGAATTCGCGTCGTGGCTCAACCGCCTCGCCCATCAACATGGAGAACATCTGATCAGCAGCGATTGCATCCTCGATGCCGACCTGCAGCATCCGGCGAGTCTCCGGGTTCACCGTGGTCTCCCATAACTGCTCCGGGTTCATTTCGCCCAGACCCTTGAAGCGCTGGATGCTGCGGCCCTTTTTTGCCTCGTCCAGCAACCAGTTGCGTGCCTCGACAAAGCTGAGCACACCGCGCGAGGCGTTGCCGCGTCGTGCCACGGCATCAGCCTGCACCATGCCTGCCACTTGCCTGCTGATGGCGAGAATCGGCTTGAATTCATTGCTGCTGAAGAACGGCTGCGGCAACACCCAGGTGTGATTCAGTCCATGCTGCTCTCGCACTACCTCGATGGCGGCCGGCTGCTCATCATGCATCGGGCGCAATGACAGCTGGTAGCGCGGCTTGCCCAAGCCGCTGGCTGCAAGCCGCCGCGTCGCGTCGTCGAGCCAGGTTTGCATGGCGATCGGGTCGGCCCACAACGACGGCTCCAACGGAGTATGTTCGAGCAGCATGTTCAGCACGGCTGCATCAAAGCGATGTGCCAGTTTGGCAATCTGATCGAGTGCCTGTTGATAGCCGCGCAACAGTTTTTCCAGCGCCTCGCCTGTAATCGGCGGCGCATCCGGGCTGTATATCAGGCCGGCATTGTCGACTGCACTGGATATCAGGTAATCGTTCAAGGCCGCATCGTCCTTGATGTACAGCTCCTGCTTGCCCTGCTTCACCTTGTACAACGGTGGCAGACCGATATAGATATGACCGCGCTCGATCAGCTCGGGCATCTGCCGGTAGAAAAACGTCAGCAGCAAGGTACGGATGTGCGAGCCATCGACGTCGGCGTCGGTCATCAGGATGATGTGGTGGTAACGCAACTTGTCCGGGTTGTACTCGTCCTTGCCGATGCCGGTACCCAGCGCGGTAATCAACGTACCGACCTCGGCCGATGCCAGCATCCGATCGAAACGTGCCTTTTCCACGTTCAGGATTTTGCCCTTCAACGGCAACACGGCCTGCGTCTTGCGGTTGCGACCCTGTTTTGCCGAACCGCCCGCCGAGTCGCCCTCGACCAGGAACAGTTCGCACAACGCCGGATCCTTTTCCTGGCAATCGGCGAGCTTGCCGGGAAGCCCGGCGATATCCAGTGCACCCTTGCGCCGCGTCATCTCGCGCGCCTTGCGTGCAGCCTCGCGTGCGCGCGCGGCATCGACCACCTTCGAAGCGATCGCCTTGGCTTCGTTTGGGTGTTCCAGCAGGAATTCGCCGAGCTTTTCGTTGACGACCTGCTCGACTACCGTCTTGACCTCGGACGAGACCAGCTTGTCCTTGGTCTGTGAAGAGAACTTCGGGTCAGGCACCTTGACCGACAACACCGCGATCATGCCTTCGCGCATGTCATCGCCGGACAATGTGACCTTGGCGTTCTTGGCCAGACCTGATTTCTCGATGTAATTCTGCAATGACCGGGTCAACGCCGCACGGAATCCGGTCAGATGGCTGCCGCCATCGCGCTGCGGTATGTTGTTGGTGAAGCAGAACATCGTCTCCTGGTAGGAGTCGGTCCACTGCATCGCCAGTTCGACAGTGATGCCATCCTGCTCCGCCATCAAGCTGATCACGTTGGGGTGCAGAGCGGTTTTCAGCTGCGCCAGATGCTGCACGAACGAGCGGATGCCGCCTTCGTAGGCAAAGGTGTCGTGACGCGTTTCACCGCGCTCGTCATGCAGATCGATGGTTACGCCGGAGTTGAGGAAGGCCAGTTCGCGCAGCCGCTTGGCGAGAATGTCGTAATGAAATTCGGTATTGCTGCCGAACGTCGCTGGGCTGGGCAGAAAGCGCACCAAAGTGCCACGCCGACTCGATGGTCCGACGACCTTCAGCGGGAACAGCGGTTCGCCCAATGCGTATTCCTGCAGATGCTCGTGGCCGTTGCGGTAAATGGTCAACCACAAGTGATCGCTGAGGGCATTGACCACCGATACGCCCACGCCATGCAGGCCGCCGGAAACCTTGTACGAGTTCGCATCGAACTTGCCGCCAGCGTGGAGCACCGTCATTACCACCTCGGCAGTGGAGCGGCCCTCCTCCGGATGCATATCGATGGGAATACCACGCCCATTGTCGACGATGCTGACCGAGCCGTCTTCGTGGATGGTGACCCCTACCGTGTCGCAATAGCCGGCTAGAGCTTCATCGATGGCATTGTCGACGACCTCAAACACCATGTGATGCAGTCCGGTGCCGTCATCGGTATCGCCGATATACATGCCGGGGCGCTTGCGCACCGCCTCCAGACCTTTCAGAACCTTGATGTTGCTTGAGTCGTAGTTGGATAAGTTCATGCGTTGACCGGTTTATGGCGCCCGCGGTCCGCCCGGCATGGCGCCGTAAAAAGCCGGGCAAGGGGTTTGCTATCTTTCAGTGATGCAACTTGTAAATTATAGCAGGGGTATCAACCGACCCTGTTCCACGTGGAACACACGGGCAGGGACTGCCTTCAGAGATTGCGGTGCTTCGGTGCCGGTCAGCAACACTTGCGCTTGGGCCGAACGCAGCTGTGCTATCACGGCACTCTGATGCGTTTGATCCAGCTCGGATGCGAGATCGTCCAGACAGACAATTGGCCATTCACCGCGCTGATCGGCAAACAGTTCGGCCTGCGCCAGCATACAGGCCAGTGCCGTCAATTTTTCTTGGCCACGTGACAGGTGTTCGCGCAAGGGGGCGCGTTCGAACGCTATGGCCCAGTCTGCACGATGGGCGCCCATCGTGGTGTGGCCTCGCGCCTGATCCCTGCCCCGATGCTCGCGCAACAGCTGGCGCAACTCCTGCTCCTCCGGCCAGCCGCGACGGAACCTTAGCTCCAGGGGTCCCAATTCTGGCAAAAGCCCTTGTGCACTGGCGCTCAACTTGGGTCGCAGTAGATTCAGGTATGCGCGCCGCTGCGCATCGATCCGTTGGGCTGTCTGTGCCAACTCGGCCTCCCAAGGCGCGAACAGTTCTTCATCTTGCGAGGCCGCTGAGCGCAGCAAGCTGTTTCGCTGCTTCAATGCGCGTTGGTAGCGGCGCCAGTCGGGGAGAAACTCCAGTTCCACGTGGAACACACCCCAATCAAGAAACCTCCGACGCTCATCAGCAGCTCCGGCAATCAACGCATGGGAACCTGGTTCGAAACAGACCACCGCGCATTTGCCCACCAATTGCCCGATGGTGACAACTTGGCCGTCTGCTTTCGCTTCCCAGCGAGATCGCTCCCGACCAAGGCCGAGCCGGCAGGTACGATTATCGTGATGGCGGAGTTCGGCGAATACCGACATCGCCGAGCTTCCACGCTGCAGCAAGGCTTCCGTGGCTCCACTGCGAAACGAACGTGCGTGGGACAACAAGAACACAGCTTCGAGCACGCTTGATTTGCCGGAGCCGTTGTCTCCAACCAATACGTTGATCGACGGATCCAGTGTGAAACTTGCCTCACGGAAGCAACGCAGTCCGCGAACGCGCAATTGCTCCACCCACATCTACGTTGGATCCACAAGCAAGAACGCCGGGATACCTGGTGAGGATCCCGGCGTTACCCGTTGCAGCAGCAACGCAGTATGACAACCCATGATCTGGATCAGAGCCGCAAGGGCATGATCACGTGGCGCGTATGCTCGTTATCTTCCTCCTGCACCAGGCAGCTGGATTGTGCGTCTCGCAAACTGAGCCGAGCCTTGTCGCCACGGATGGCCGCGAGAGCATCAAGCAAGTAACCCACGTTGAAACCGACCGCAAGATCATCAACATGGGTCTCCGCTTCGACTTCCTCGACCGCCTCCTCCTGCTCGGGATTGTGCGCGACGATGCGCAGTTTTCCCGGTGACAATTCAAGGCGTACGCCACGGTATTTCTCGTTGGAAAGAATCGCCGCGCGCTGCAAGGCACCGCGCAACACTTCCCGATCCAGCATGGCGGTCTTGTCCGCGCCAAGTGGGATCACTGCCTCGTAATCGGGAAAACGGCCGTCGATCAGTTTCGATGTGAACACCACATTGCCGCGACGGACGCGCAGATGGTTGCGGCCAAACTCCAGCTCCACCTGGCCATCGCCCGGTTCGAGCAAACCGATCAATTCATTGACGCCTTTGCGCGGAATGATGATCTGCCGGCGCGTGGAAACGGAACTCTGCAACTGGGTCTCCTTCATCGCAAGTCGGTGACCGTCGGTCGCCACGCAGCGCAAAGTGTGTTCTTGCAAATCCAGCAACATCCCGTTCAAGTAATAGCGAACGTCCTGGTTTGCCATGGCAAACGCAGTGCGCTCCATCAGGTCGCGCAGGACTTCCTCCGGAAGACTGACCTTTTCGACCAGTTCAATCGCGTCGACCGTGGGAAATTCACTGGCGGGCAGGGTTGTCAGCGTGAAACGGCTGCGCCCAGCAGTCATTGCGACCCGATCCCCGCTGAGTTTGAGGTCGATGTGGGCTCCATCGGGGAGCGCTCTCACGATATCGAACAATTTCCGTGCCGGGATCGTGATTTCCCCGTCGACCAGCTTCTCGGCTTCGGAAGAAGCCACCATTTCGACTTCCAGGTCAGTGCCGGTCAGCGACAACCTGCCTTCGCCAACCTTGACCAGCAAATTCGCAAGCACTGGCAGCGTCTGCCGCCGCTCGACCACGCCGACCACTTGCTGCAGAGGCTTGAGCAGCGCTTCTCGTTGAATGCTGAATTGCATGACTTCGCTTCCCCTATACCTGCTGTTCTGTCTTTAAAAGAAGTTTAGTAGCTGTTGTAGGCGTTGTGGGTAACTTTAGAATTGCGAATTTATTCATTGAATCAATGCGTTGCCTTGTTTTCGCACTGTGCGGAATGTCGCTGTCTGCCTGTGGTCTATTTGTGGATAACTCAAACTCGATTTCCGTTCACCGGTTATCCACAACTTCACCCGGTTCTTGTCCCCCACTTTAACGCACCCGCCGGTGCACACGTTCAACCGGTCAACGTGCGGATCAATTGTTCCCAGTCCTGTCGCATGCGCGTATCGGTCTCGATGAATTTCCGGATCGTCTTGCAGGCATGCATCACGGTCGTGTGGTCGCGACCGCCGAACGCTTCGCCTATTTCAGGCAGGCTGTGCTCGGTCAACTCCTTGGACAGGGTCATCGCGATCTGACGTGGCCGCGCGAGCGAGCGAACGCGACGCTTGGACAGAAGATCCTGCAGCCGCACGTTGAAATACTCGGCGGTAATCTTCTGGATGTTCGCAATGGTGACCGCCTGTGCGTGCGTGGCCAGAAGATCGCGCAAGGTTTCTTCCGCGAACTCGGTCGTGATCGGTTTGCCATAGAAGTTGGCTCTTGCCGCCAGGGTGTTCAGGGCACCTTCCAGATCGCGGACATTGGAGCGAATGCGCTTGGCCAGCAGCATGGCCACGTTTTCGTCCACCGCCACACCTTTTTCGTGCGCCTTCGCCAGCAGGATCGCCGCACGCGTTTCGAAATCCGGGGGCTCGATGGCCACGCTCAAACCCCAACCCAGGCGGGATTTCAGGCGTGGTTCCAGTTTGTCGACCTCCTTGGGATAGCGGTCGCAGGTCAGGATAATCTGCTGCTTGGATTCGAACAAGGCATTGAAAGTATGGAAGAATTCTTCCTGGGTTGTATCCTTTCCGGCAAAAAACTGGATATCGTCGATCAGTAACGCGTCAACCGAGCGGAAGCGTCGCTTGAACTCGTCCATGCTCTTGGCGCGCAGCGCCTCGATCATCGAACCCACGAATTGCTCGGAGCGCAGATACATCACCTTGATGTCCGGGTTGTGTTCGCGCATCAAGTTGCCAGCGGCATGCATCAGATGCGTCTTGCCCAGTCCGGTCCCGCCGTAGAGCAGCAACGGGTTGTAGGCGCGACCCGGATTGGTCGCCACCTGCATGGCCGCAGCCTTGCCCAGCTGGTTGGACTTGCCTTCGACGAAGGTCTCGAAGGTGTAGTGCGGATCCAGATTGTGCTGAAAGACGGGTACCGGCGTGGTGGCGGCCTTGCTTCGTGCCGTGACGGGGGGTTTGGCCGCATTTGCTGGCCTGACTGCATTGGAACCCACTTCGAGCCGTACGATGCACGCTTGTCCGGCCAATTGCGGCAGCATCGCCTCGATCTGGCCCAGAAACCGCTCACGTACGGTATCGAGCGTATAGGAATTGGGAGCATACAGATGCAGGCATCCCGCATCGGCACGGGCCTGCAACGGCATCAGCCACGTATGCAGGTCTTCGGCACTCAAATTGCCCTCGAGACGCTCAAGGCAGCGCCGCCACAAATCACTCATGAATAGTTTTCAGCCACTGCTTGGGGCGCTTTCACGCGGGATGGATACGCAAGTCTAACAGCAGCATCCACAGCCGCCGCCGCAGGATATCCACAAGGACATTCACAGGTTGCCGGAGGGGGACATTTGACAGCGATGGCCAAGACATCACATACTTTCTGGCCTTTTTACCCACATTCCCTTCGGAGTAAGCCATGAAGCGGACCTTCCAGCCCAGCAAGCTCAAGCGCGCACGTACACACGGGTTCCGTGCCCGTATGGCAACCGCCGATGGTCGCAAGATTCTCAACGCGCGTCGCGCCAAGGGCCGCAAGCGCCTGATCCCGTAGACAGGGGGCAAGCGATGTCAACCGCCGGGCTGCCGCGCGAGTCGCGGCTACGCCGGCCGGCTGATTTTGCTGCCTTGCGATCCAGCAGCGGACGCGCAAGCGGCCGCTGTTTTCATTTGCGCTATCGGGAAAACGCGCTTGGCCATGCGAGGCTCGGCCTGGCGATTTCCAAGCGCGTGTCCAAACGCGCGGTCGAACGCAACCGCATCAAGCGGTTGCTGCGCGAGTCGTTTCGGCGCATTCGCCATCAATTGCCGCCGATCGATCTGATGGTGATGGCACGCGAGCAGGCTGCGGGCGTACCGGGCCCGCAATTGCTGGCCGAGCTTGATGGGCTGTGGGAAAAACTACTTGCGAGCCGACCAGAAACGAAGGTGTAAGGCCCTTCGCCATTGAAGCGAGCCGACGCGACCGGCACAATCACGCGTTAACCTTCGCTTTTTCCTTGCCATTCTGCGGCTTCAAGGTCGTGGTGTCACCCGGATCTGCTACGCGATGAATCAAACGCGCACCTTCCTCATGTTCGCCCTGCTGGCAGTGGCCTATCTGTTGTTCATGGCGTGGCAGAAGGATTACGCACCGCCGCCGCCTGCGGCTACGAGCACAACCGGCATCGCTGCAGCATCAACGGACGGCAGCGTACCCGGCGCCATACCTGCCGCCGCCACGGCCATGGGCGCAGCCCCCAGTGCGTTGCCGACCATCAGTGCCGCCGCCACCCCGGCCAGCCAGACACCCGCGCAGCTCATCACTATCCGCACCGATGTACTGAACCTGACGGTGGACACCCGCGGTGGCAGCCTGGTGCATGCGGAGCTTCTGGCCTATCCATCGGCAGCACCCACGCACAAGCAGCCCAATCCGCCACCGACGGTTCTGCTTGACAGCGAGGCGACGCATTACTTCGTGGTACAGAGTGGGTTGGTCAGCAGCAGCGATAGCGCACCGGCGGATCAGCCGAATCATCTGGCGATATTCCGCAGCGCCAAAAGCTCATACGCGATGGCGGAGGGTCAGAACGAGCTGAAAGTGGACCTGACCTGGCAGGATGCTGCCGGCCTGAAGGTGGTCAAGACCTACAGTTTCAAGCGCGGCAGTTATGTGATCGGCTTGACCCAGCGTGTCGACAATGGCAGCAGCGCAGCGTGGCAAGGCAATGCCTATCAGCAGTTGCTGCGGGTGGCTCCGCCGAAGCCGGGAAGCTGGTTCAGCCATTTCACCGATCCGGAGTCACGCAGCTTCCAGGGCGCGGCCTGGTATACCGGGGAAAAGTTCGAGAAGATGTCGTTCGAGGACTTCAGCAAGGCCAAGGATCATCTCGACAGCCAGATCAAGGGCGGTTGGGCCGCGATGTTGCGGTTGTATTTCTTTGCCGCATGGATTCCACCAGCCGATCAGACGGACCACTACGTTACCGAGACGATCAACCCGGGCAGCGCGCAGCCCCGCTATCTGATCCGTACGATCGGCCCCACGCTGAGCGTGGCTCCCGGACAGACCGTCTCAAGCCAGGCGCGGCTGTATCTCGGGCCGAATGTTCAAGGCACGCTGGACTCTATCGCGCCGGGGCTGGACCTGACCATCGATTACGGCATGCTCAAGGTGATCGCGGTGCCGATGCACGCGGTGTTGTCCTTCCTGCACGGGATCGCCCGCAACTGGGGCGTGGCCATCATCCTGTTGGTACTGCTGATCAAGGGTGCGACATGGAAGCTGACCGCCGTGCAGTACCGCTCCAGCGCCAAGATGCGCAAGTTGCAGCCGCGCATCGCGCAGCTCAAGGAGCGTTACGGCGACGACAAGGTGAAGATGCAGCAGGCCACCATGGAGCTGTACAAGAAGGAGAAGGTCAACCCGATGGGTGGCTGTCTGCCGGTGCTGATCACCATGCCGGTGTTCTATGGCCTGTTCTATGTGCTGGAACAAAGTCTGGAATTGCGTCATGCCGCTTTCCTGTGGATCCCGGACCTGAGTGCCGCCGACCCTTACTTCATCCTGCCGGTGATCTACGCACTGGTGATGCTGGGTACGCAATGGCTCAATCCGGTCGCGGCGGGCATGGATCCGACCCAGGCCAAGATGATGAAGGTGATGCCGCTGCTGTTCACGGTGATGTTCGCCTTCTTCCCGGCCGGCCTGTGCCTGTATTACGCAGTGAACGGTCTGGTCGGTCTGGGGCAGCAGTGGTGGATCACCCATCACCTCGATCGGGGCGAAGCGCCCGCCGCCAGCTGACCTCAGCGCAGCGCAAGGCAATACGTCGATCAGCCACGACCGGGCAACCGTCGTGGCTGATTTGCTCCGAGTACCCGCAATGCCTGTCGCAGAGGCGGTGGAGTTAGGACGACGCCTCGATCGGCGCCGCGACAGCGTTGTGCGAAATGTCCATATATGAAGTAAAATAACCGAAGGCTTCATATGGAAAGTTCCACATGCTGGCGAGAGCGCTACATGAAACACTTCCCGCCGGTGAACTGGGCGGCCCTGCCCTGCGCACGTTCTTCCAACTTGCCGAGCACTGGAATTTGCGCATCACCGACCAGCGCAAATTGCTGGGCGACCCACCCGAGTCGACCTTCTACAAGTGGAAGCGCGAACAAGGCGGCGCACCCGGCCGGGATGTGATCGAGCGGATCAGCTACTTGCTGGGTATCTGGAAGGCACTGCAAATCCTGTTTCCCGACCCGGCGCAAGCCGACGCCTGGCTGCGCAAGCCGAACCAGGCCCCGCTGTTCGGCGGGCACTCCGCGCTCGAGCGCATGCTGTCCGGCAACGTGGCCGATCTGTACGTGGTACGCCAGTACCTCGATGCCCAGCGGGGTTGGAACTGAGTCATGTCGACCCGTGGGCTTCGCTGTCACGGCCGGCATGCTCTGCAGCCAGCGTCCACCAGCATCTGGCGGAGGTAACCGTGCATGGCCGAGTTGCCGACGCTCAAGCGCATCCGCTGGACACATGCATACCGGATCGTGCCCAGCCGGTTTCCACCGATCGGGGTGTTTGATCGTATCGCCAAGCCCGCCGATATCGATGCGGTGTTCGCGATCGAGGCGCTGACCAACCCGCGCCTGCGCGAGGAACTGGGTGTGTTGCGGATGGTGCCGAAGGAGCGGCGCATCAGCGGACCAGGCTCGACCCCGGTGATGGCCGCCTTCACCCATCTCAATCCGGAGGGCAGCCGGTTCTCCGACGGCAGTTGGGGCGTGTTCTACGCTGCGCACAGCGTGGCCACTGCGGTCGAGGAGACCGTGTATCACCGTGAACGCTTCCTTGCCGCCACCGCCGAGCCTGCCTGCGACATCGAGATGCGTTGTTACCGCACCAGCCTGGACGCGAGGCTGCACGACCTGCGCGGCGGCTGGCCCGCTGCGCATGACCCGGACAGCTATGCAGCGAGCGTCGCGCTTGCCGGCCAACTGCGTGCGGCTGGCTCCAATGGCATCGCCTACGACAGTGTCCGCCATGCGGGTGGCGAATGTGTCGCGGCGTTCTTCCCCGACGTGGTCGGTCCCTGCCTGCAGGCACAGCACCTGATTTATCGCTGGGACGGTACGCGCATGGTTGCCGTGCTGGAAGTGAAGGCCGTCGCGCGCCCGGACAGTCGGGAGCAGGACGCGACCTGAAAAGTGACGTCGCGCATCGACGCTGCCCGGGGAATGGCGGACGGCTATTCGAGATAGGGACGCAGCAGGTCGCCCAGCGCCTTCAACGACGCCTTTGCGTCGCCTTCGAACTGCGCATGCACGATCGCGCCGTCAACGGCGATGGCGATCGCCAGTGCCTGCCGCTTGCGTTGCCTCGATGCGGGCAGAAGCCCGGCAATAACGGCAGTCATGTCCTGTTTGTGGAGGCGACATGCCGCCATGACCCCGGGCAACGCCCCCCCCATCTCGGTCACCGTGTTGAGGAACGCGCAACCGCGAAAATTCCCATCGTGGAACCACTCCGCGAGCGCGGGGACGAGCGCTTCCAGCGGTGGTCCGTTACGAGGACGATGTCGCGCAAGCGCGTCGGTGAACCAGGTCACCCAGCGCTGGTGACGATGCTCGAGTACGGCCAGCACCAGCGCATTCTTGCTGGGAAAATGGCGATAAAACGTGAGTTTGGCGACGCCGGATTCGGCGATGACGAGATCGATGCCGGTGGCCCGGATGCCATGTCGATAGAACAGGTCGTGAGCGGTCAGCAGGATGCGATCGTGTGCAGACGGACGCGCCGATTCGAGAGATGCCGGTTGTTTCATGGCACCAGTGTAGACAGATTTGTCTACATGGACTAGCGTGGCTCGACAGACAGAGGTGCCTGCACGAACGCCAGACCCGAATCACTCCAGGAGACCCCCATGGAAACCCGGCCCCCGCTGCCCCCGTTCACGCGTGAAACCGCCACGCTGAAAGTCCGTCTTGCCGAAGACGGCTGGAACTCTCGCGACCCGAAGCGCGTCGTGCTCGCGTACTCGCAGCACACGCATTGGCGCAACCGGGCAGAGTTCCTCAGTGGCCGCACGGCCGCACTGGCCTTTCTCGAGCGCAAGTGGAACAAGGAACTCGATTATCGGTTGATCAAGGAGCTGTGGGCCTTCGAGGGTGCGCGAATCGCGGTGCGTTTTGCCTACGAGTGGCATGACGATTCCGGCCACTGGTTCCGCAGCTACGGCAATGAAAACTGGGAATTCGACGGATACGGCTTGATGTCCCGTCGACACGCCAGCATCAACGACCTGCCGATCGACGAGGGGGATCGCAAGTTCCGCTGGCCGCTTGGACGCCGTCCCGACGATCACCCCGGACTGAGTGACCTCGGCCTTTGAGGATCAACCCGGGGAATGTGCCGCAGCGATGGCGAAGCGCATTCAGGTATCGGCACCGGTCGCCCAGCCCGTGCGGTCACCGCGGGTGAATACCCGATCATCGTTGAGCACGTCGCCGGCGGCGTGCGCGGGCAGCATGCGCAGCTTCGCATAGAGCGGCGTGAAGTCCGGTTTCGTCGCCTCGAACAATTGCTCGAAGCTGTCGATCACGAAATAGGTCTGCTGGTAAGTGTCGATGCGGTAGCGCGTGCTCATCACCCGCTCCATGTCGAAACCGATCCGGTTCGGCGATGGTGAATCCAGCGAATAGATCGACTCGCCCCTGGAACTGACGATGCCGGCACCGTAGATGCGCATGCCATCGCCGGTGTTGATCAAGCCGAATTCCACCGTGTACCAGTACAGCCGGGTCAGATTCATCAACGCATCGGGGCCGAGCGCAAAGGCCTTCATGCCACCGCGGCCATAGGCCTGCATGTAGTCGGCGAACACCGGATTGAGCAGCAGCGGCACATGGCCGAACAGGTCATGGAACAGATCCGGTTCGCTCAGGTAGTCGAGTTGGTCGGGCTTGCGGATCCACCAGCTGACCGGGAAACGGCGGTTGGCCAGGTGGTCGAAGAACACTTCATCGGGCAACAGACCTTCCACGGCGACCACTTCCCAGCCGGTGGCGCTGCGCAAGACCTTGTTGAGTTCGCCAAATTTGGGGATACCGCCATCACCAAGGCCGAAGCGCTGCACGCCGTCCATGAACTCGGCGCAGGCGCGGCCCGGCAGCAACGCACGCTGCCGCTCGAACAAGGTGTCCCACACTTCGTGGTCGGAGCGACTGTAGCTGTCCCAGGGTTGTTCGACCACGCCGGTGGCGTAGACCGGGATGTAGCCGCGATCGGTCTGCTGGTGTTCGACTTTGCGGGGCGTGTTCATGCTCTACTCCGGCACAGCTTGAAAAGGCATGGCACCAGCTTAAGACGGATCGCCTGCACGAAGATTGCGATATCCGGGTATCCCGGTCGCTGGGTGCACTATCCTTGTGCAAACAGGCCTGATAGTGGGTATATATTGCGCATGGCTGCACTGGATCGCACGGACCTTCGCCTGCTGGCCATCCTGCAGACCGAGGGTCGCATCACCAATGCGGAGCTGGCCGAACGGGTCAGCCTGTCGCCATCGGCGTGCCTGCGGCGGCTGCAGCGGCTGGAGCTGGACAAGATCATTACCGGTTATGCCGCGCAGATCGATCCACTGGCAGTGGGTCTGGGGCTGCAGGCGTTCGTGCGCGTACAGCTGAGCAAGCATGAGAGCGCGGCGATCGAAAGCTTCGTCGATCTGGTCAACGGCTGGGACGAAGTGGTGGCTTGCCACGCGCTGACCGGCGACATGGATTACCTGCTGCATGTGCATGTGGCCGACCTCAAGGACTTTTCGCGCTTTCTGCTCGATCACTTGCTGAACGCCACGGGCGTTGCCGATGTCAATTCCAGTTTCGTACTGCGCACCGTCAAACGTTCGCTGGCCTTGCCGCTCACCCGGTTGGCCATCCGCGGTGGTATCGATTAACGCTAAACTAACCGACTGATGAGTATCGACACCGCAATCGACCCCAAATATGACCTGATGCGTTCGTTGCGCTACCTGTGGCGGGTACCGTGGCTGTTGCTGCACATCGTGCTGGGTATCGGGCTGTGTTCGCTGATTCTCAGCTGGAACCGGCATGTGGTGATGAGGCATGGTCGCGAGCCGTTCGCCCATCGTGGGATCCGCTGGTGGTCGAGCACCCTGCTGCGGATCTTCGGCATGCGTCCGGTTCGTGTGGGCCAGCCCCTGGCCGACCCGGTGCTGTTTGTCGCCAACCATACTTCGTGGATCGACATCATCATGCTGTACAGCCAGCGCACCGCCTGTTTCGTGGCCAAGGCGGAAATTGCCCGCTGGCCGATGGTTGGCTGGATGGCGGCCTCTGCCAGCACCATCTTCCATCGACGCGGCAGCAACCATTCGCTGTCAGCGGTGATGCAGGTCATGGTTGCGCGGCTGCGCGCCGGTCGTTCAGTGGCCGTGTTTCCGGAGGGCGGTACCGGCTACAACGGTGTATTGAAGGTGTTTCATGCGCGCATTTTTCAGGCCGCGCTGGATGCGCAGGTGTCGGTGCAGCCGGTGGCGCTGTATTTTTCGCGGGATGGCCGACGGATGATCGATGCAGGGTTTCGCGAAGGCGAAAACTTCCTGCAGAACATCGTGCGCCTGCTTGGCGAAGCGCCGATGGATGCGAAGGTGCATTTCCTCACGCCGGTACCGGCCACCCCGGACGCCCGGCGACGCATGGCTGAGCTGTCGCGCGAGCGCATTGCGGCGGCACTGGACGACGAATCCGCGAGCGATGCGGCCGCATGAGTCTGCCGCGTGGCAGCGACTTTCGCCCACCATGGCCGTTGCGCAGTGGCCATGTCCAGACCATGCTCTCCTCCAGCGGCGTGCGGCGCATGTTGCTGCCGCGTGCCGCACAGACGGTTTCGCGGGGGGCGGAGGCGGTGGTGGTGGATGGCGGAGGCGGCGTGCGTCTCACGGGCGCCTACACCGTACAGAAAATCCTGCCGCAGCCGCGCGGCCTGGCCGTGCTGTTCCACGGCTGGGAGGGCAGTGTGGATTCCACCTACGTGCTGCAGACCGGCAGCCGCCTGCTCGTCGATGGCTGGGACATCCTGCGGCTGAACTTTCGCGATCATGGCGACAGTCATTCGCTCAACGAGGCGCTGTTTCATTCCTGCCGCATCGACGAGGTGGTGCACGCGCTGGGCGACATCGCGCAGCGCTGGCCTTCCCGCCCGATGGCGCTGGCCGGCTTTTCGCTGGGCGGCAATTTCGCGTTGCGCGCCGCATTGCAGACCTCGCGCCTCGGCATTCCGCTGAGCTATGTGCTGGCGGTATGCCCGATCATCGACCCCGGTGAAGGTTTGTTCTCGCTGGAAGAAACCGCGCCGTGGATCTACCAGGCCTACTTCATGCACAAGTGGCGCCACTCGCTGCAGGCCAAGCAGGCGGCTTTTCCGCAACACCGGTATTTCGAGATGTCGGAGTTGAAGCAGAGCCTGCGCGGCCTGACCGAGGCGATGGTGCTGCGGCATACCGACTTCAAGACCTTGCAGCAATATCTGGACGGCTATTCGGTCGCCGGCAATGCGCTTCTGGCCATGCAGATCCCCGCCACCATTCTCACCGCGCGGGACGATCCGGTGATCCCGATCGCCGCATTCGAGAAACTCGAACTGCGGCCGAATGTGGAACTGGATATCGCCTCCTACGGCGGCCATTGCGGGTTCATTCGCGGCTACGGCATGACCAGTTTCACCGACGATTACATCGCCGCGCGGTTCAACGCGGTGGCTGATCGCAGCTGAGTGCGCCGCCTCGAGGTGACCCGGGCAATCTCAGCCGGTCGCGCCGATCACCCGCTGGCGCATCCAGCAGGCGATGCTCTTGCGAAGCCGTGTGGCCGGCAGTACCTCGTGCTCGAACTGTGCCGAAAGAAACAGCAGCAACGTGCCGGCGCGCGGGTAGACATCGCGATGCGACCGGTCGGCAAGGTACAGCCGCAGTGCCCCGCCCTCGGCGTCCTGCCACGCCTCATTGAGATAGAACACCGCCGAGATCACGCGCGCATCGCAGCCGCGCAGGCAGTCGAGATGCCGTGCGTAACCGGTACCCGGGCGGTACACCGCGTAGTGCGATTCGCTGTCGACCAGACCCAGCATCAGACCGCGGCTCAGCGCGATCCGCAGTTCGTCGATGCGCGTGGCGTAGGCCAGCTGCGGCGCACTCGGTGCATCGGACGCGAACCAGTGCGTGTGATCGCCGCGAAGCAGGCTGTGGTCACGGCCGTGGCCGACGTGCGCCGGCAGCAGCTGGTGCGTGTCGTGCATCACCTCGCACTCATCGGCCAAGGCCAGCGTCTGGCGCGGTGACAGCAGCCCCGACAGCACGCACCAGCCTTCCCTGGCGAGCGTGGCCATGGTGGCATCGAATTCGTTGCAGCGCGCGCGCATCGGCAATCCCGGTCGTGCGCGGAAACGCGAAGTTGCCCGGCGCGCGCACGCAGGGCTCGACCTGACACGGAGAGAAAAGACATCCTGCCGACAAAGTCCGGCCGGCCAGGCGACGCACTGCGTCATTGCACCAGCATACGCGCTCGCACGCATGCCGGCGCTGGCCGGGCTGCTGCAGCGCATGGTGTTCGTCCGTTACCGCTTGCGCAGCGGATCGAGCAGCGACGACAGGCCGTTATGATCGAGCTCCAGCATCAGCGCAAGCAGCCGGCCCAATTGGCCGGGCGGGAAGCCCTTGCGGGCGAACCACGCCAGGTAGGCGCCGGGCAGATCGGCGATCAGGCGCCCCTGGTATTTGCCGTAGGGCATGGCGACGGTCACCAGCCGCTGCAGGTCTTCCGCTTCCATCGACTGTCGTCAGTCGCCGTGCCGCATCATCGGGCGAACAGCTTCGAAGGGTCGGCGAACGCCTTGAACTCCAATGCATTGCCGCACGGATCGAGCAGGAACATCGTCGCCTGCTCCCCTGGCTGGTCCTTGAAGCGGATATGCGGCTCCATCACGAAGCGCGTACCCGCAGCCTGCAGTCGCGCGGCCAATGCCTGCCAGTCGTCCATCGCCAGCACCACGCCGAAGTGGCGTACCGGCACGGCGTCGCCGTCGACCTCATGGGCCGCCACCGCGCGCGCTTCCTCCGGCGCCAGATGCGCCACGATCTGGTGACCGTGGAAATCGAAGTCCACCCAGTCCTTGCTGGATCGGCCTTCGGGGCAGCCGAGCAGATCGCCGTAGAAGGCGCGTGCGTTGGCCAGCGAGGTCACCGGAAAGGCGAGATGGAAAGGGGGCAGGTCGCGCATGGTGGATTCCGGGAAGACCGCGGGTGTCGGGGTGGTGCATGCGAGGGGTGCCTACGTTAGCAGAGCGTCGCCTCGTTGCGTCGCGGGAGCCGGCCCATCGATCGGAAGGCCTGATGAAACGAGCCGCTTCACTGCATGTTTAACCAGCGCAGGTATACGCTTGGCACGATGCAACCGTAGGAGCCAAGCCATGCGCTTGCTGCCGATCTTGTTCCTGCTGCTGGCTGCGCCGGTGTTCGCTTCGCCGCAGCTGGACAAGCTGTCGCTGCCCAGGGGTTTCCATATCGCGCTGTACTCCGGCCAGGTGCCGAGCGCGCGCGCGATGGCGCTGGGTACGAACGGTACGGTATTCGTCGGCTCGATGGCGGCCGGCAAGGTGTATGCGCTCACCGACAGCCATCACGTCGGCCGCGCCGACAGGGTACGGGTGATCGCCAGTGGGCTGCGGATGCCGGTCGGTGTCGCCTTCAGGAATGGCGATCTGTACATTTCGGCTGTGAGCCGGATCCTCGCGCTGCGCGACATCGAGCAACATCTGGACGACCCGCCGCAACCGGTCGTGGTCACCGACCGCTACCCGAAAGCGACCCAGCATGGCTGGAAGTTCATCGCATTCGGTCCGGACGGCAAGCTGTATGTGCCGGTCGGTGCGCCATGCAACATCTGCGACCCGGGCCAGGGCTACGCCAAGCTGACCCGCATCAACCCCGATGGCAGCGGCAGGCAGGACGTGGCCTACGGCATCCGCAACACGGTCGGTTTCGCGTGGCAGCCGGGGTCCGGGCAGCTGTGGTTCACCGACAACGGCCGCGACCTGATGGGCGACGACATGCCCAGCGACGAGTTGAACCGGATCAGCCGCATCGGTGAACACTTCGGCTACCCGTATTGCCACCAGGGCGACACGCCCGACCCCGAGTTCGGCAAGGGCAAAAGCTGCAAGGACTATGTGCCGCCGGTACTCAAGCTGGGTGCACACGTGGCCGCGCTCGGCATGCGCTTCTACACCGGCAACCAGTTCCCGGCCGACTACAAAGGCGCCATCATCCTCGCCGAGCACGGCTCGTGGAACCGCAGCAAAAAGTCCGGCTATCGTGTGATGACCGTGCATTTGAACGGCCACGAGGTAGAGGCCTACCGGCCCTTGGTCGAGGGCTTCGAGCACGATGAGCGCGCCTGGGGCCGGCCGGTCGACGTGCAGCCGCTGCCCGACGGCAGCTTGCTGGTCAGCGACGACCTGGCGGGGGCGGTCTACCGGGTGACCTATCAGAAGCCGTGAGGCAGCCACAGGTGCCAGTCGCACGCTGCACAGTCCGGGGAAACGGAACGGGCAACCGGGTGCATGCCGGAACCCGACGACCGACTTGCCCGCAGGCCCGGCCACCCCAATCATCGCAACACCACCCTCAAGGGAGACAGCCAGTGCAATTACGCAGCGACAGTTTCACCCATGGTCAACCGATGCCATCCCGCCTCGCCTTCTGCAAGCCCGGCACACCCGTGGCGCTGTCGGACAACCGCAGTCCGCACCTGGCCTGGAAGGATGCGCCGGCGGGAACGCGCTCGTTCGTGCTCACCTGCATCGACCCGGACGTGCCGAGCAAGCCGGACGACGTGAACCAGCCCGGTCGCAGCGTGCCGGCCGATCTGCCGCGGGTGGAATTCGTGCACTGGCTGATGGCGAACATCCCGCCGGAATGCGGCGAATTGGGCGAAGGTGCCTGCAGCGACGAAATCACCTCGCGCGGCAAACCCGTGCCGTTCGGCCCTCCGGGCAGCGTGCAGGGAGAGAACGATTACACCGGATGGTTCGCGGGTGACGCCGACATGCAGGGCAGCTACACCGGTTACGATGGCCCGTGCCCACCGTGGAACGATACGCTCGTGCATCACTATCAGTTTCGCGTGTATGCGCTGGATGTGGCGCGGCTGCCGCTCAGCGCCGGCTTCAAGCTGGATGCGTTGCGTGCGGCCATGCACGGCCACGTACTGGCCGAGACCGGGTTGACGGGTACCTACAGTCTCAATCCGGAGGTATCCGGCTGAGCCGATGGCGGCACGGCGGGCGTGACGGTGCTGGCGCCCTTCACGTCCGCATGGCGCAGTCTGTGGGTGAATGACCGGACGCGGCCGGGTCTGCCGCACCGGGCCTACACCCAAGAGGACACGCTCATGCTGCATTACGCACTGGTTTTCCTGGTCATCGCCATCATTGCCGCTGTCCTGGGTTTTGGCGGTATTGCAGGTGCCGCCACCGGTATCGCGCAGATCCTTTTTATCGTTTTCCTGATCCTTGCGATCATCGCGTTTTTCCGCCGCACCCGCTGATGAACGTGCGCTTCAACACGTCATCGAGTACCGCCAGTCTTCCACGGAGGAGCAAGTCATGAACAAGCAGGTAGAAGTTCCCGCAACACACGCCGCCGACCGCATCGACGAAAAGGCCGAACGCATCAAGCAGGCCACCTCCGATGCGGTGGCCAGCACCAAGGAGGCAGTCGAGCGTACGGCCGATCGCGTCGAGGAAAGCTTGCACCACGCCACCGACAAGGCCGCCCATGTGGCCAGCCGTGCCAGCGAAAAGGCCACCGACCTGGGCGAACGCGGGCGCGAGGTCTACGATGAAACGATCGATCGAGCCGACGAGTGGCTGGAACAGGCGCGCGACTACGTGCGTGCGAAGCCGGTGCAGTCGGTCGCCATCGCGCTCGGGGCCGGCTGGCTGCTTGGCCGCATCCTGCGGCGCTGACCGAAGTAAACCAGGGGCCAGGGAATGCACAATCGGGCTGAACCACCTCGCGACTCGACGGCGCCCGATCCGGCGGCGTCGGCGTCCGGGCTGCTGGCGGAAATCGGTCAGCTCGGTCGTGCGCTCAAGCACGTGTTCGGTGCACAGTCGCATTTGCTGGCGGCGGAGCTCGGGCTGGCCCGCAGTGCCGTGTCGTGGCTCTTGCTGGCTGGTTTGGCGGCGACCGTGGCTGGCGTGGGGTTGGGCCTGAGCTTGTTCGCGTTCACCGGCGTGCTGCTGGCCAGCTGGTTCGGTTCGTGGCTGTGGGCCCTGCTGGCGCTGTGCGTCATGCAGGCGCTGTTCCTGCTCGGCGCCATTGTGCTGTTCCGGCGTTGCATGCACTGGATGAGCCTGCCGGCCACCCGCAACGAGTGGGGTGCGATGATGCACGACAGCTTGCGTGAGGCGGGCGACCATGGCGGCAGCGATCGCGCCGGGGATGAGGAGCGATCCCCGTCATGAACATCTTGCAGCGACGAGCCACCGTACACGAGGCACAGGCACGTTTGCACACGGCGCTGCACGAGCTGCGCGTACCGGTGTCGGCGCTGCTGGCGCGCGGCCGCCGGCACCCGCTGGGTACGGTGGGCACGGCGGCGGGCGCCGGATTCGTGCTGGGTCGCTTCAACGTACATCCACTGCGGATACCGGGACTGGGCGCGCTGCTCGGCGGCGGCATGGCCGAGGCGGTTGCCTACGGCGTGCGCTTGATCGCCGAACTGGGAGCGGTCACCGATCCGGCCGCGGCGGGTCGGCATGCGGAGCGCACGCAAGCGCAAGGCGACCTGTTCGACGATCCGGCCGAGACGGCGAGTCGGCATGAACACTGAGCAGGAACAACACTCCTCCGTGCTGCAGGCAATCATTGGCGACCAAGCCGAGCCAGCGCAACCAGCGGGGCCGGCTGCCGCGGCTAGCCCGCCGCATCAGCTGACGCGCAGTCTTCATTCGGCCCGCGGCATTCGGCGGCACCTGCTGTCCATTCGCATGATCTTGAATGCGATGTTGTTCCTTGCGCTGATGTACACCATCACGCTGACCAAGGCGCTGCTGATCCCGTTGGTGCTGGCGGCCTTTCTCGGGCTGGCACTGAATCCGCTGGTAGCTGCCGGTACGCGAGTGCACTTGCCGCGCTGGTTGAGCGCCAGCGTGCTGATGATCGTCCTGATCGTCGGCATCGGCACCGGGGTTACCCAGCTGGCCCAGCCGGCAGTGGGCTGGTTTCATGGTGCGCCGGCGGCAATCAGGCATTTCGTGCCGAAGCTGAGAAACATGACCAGGCCGCTGGAAGCGGCCAACCGCGCCACCCAGAGTCTGGTCAGCGCACCGAGCGGTCGCGTCGCCCCGCCCGCGCCGGCGGCATTGGCGATCAGCACGTGGGACGTGGTCTCCACCGCGCCCAAAGTGCTCGCCGCCGTGCTCGGGGTGATGTTGCTGGTGTTTTTCTTCCTGGTCTTCGGCGATTCGATGTTGCGTCGACTGGTGGAAATCACGCCGGGCTTTTCCTACAAGCGCCATGCGGTGGCGATCGTGCGCGGCATCCAGACCGAGGTGTCGCGCTACCTGCTGACGGCGCTGTCGATCAACGCGGGGCTGGGTGCGATCACCGCCGGCATGCTGTGGCTCTACCACATGCCTGACCCGCTGTTGTGGGGCGTCGTGGCGATGTTCGCCAACTTCGTGCCTTATGTGGGCGCGATATCCACCACGGTCGTGCTGGTGCTGGTGGGCATGCTCACTGCCAAAGATGCAAACCTGCATGCGTTCCTGCCGGCCATGACGTTTTCCGCCATCACCGTGATGGAAGGCAACCTGATCACGCCGATGATCCAGGGCCGCAGCATGCGGCTGAGCCCGATCGCGATCCTGCTGTGGTTGCTGGTATGGGGCTGGCTGTGGGGCGTTCCGGGTGCGCTGCTGGCCGTGCCGATGCTTACCTGCACCAAGCTGATCGCCGAGCGCGTGCGCAGCTGGCAATGGTTCGCGGTGATCGTGTCGCGCTGACCACGGATGTCCGGGTCGGGCGCCGCAGGATCCGGCGGGGAGACATCAGGTGCGCCGGTGCGACCCATCGGCGGCTTTGTCCGTCGTGCCGCTGGCCGCATGCCGGTGCAGCCACGGCAGCAGCGACAGTCGCCATAGGCCCGACTGTCCGGTGACGTAGACGGTGTGGCCATCGGGCGCGAGATGCGCTCCCCACGGCAGATCCTTGTTGACGGCGTCGCCGAGGTCGATCGGCCGTCCCCAGCGGTCGCCTCCGCGGAAGGCGATGCACAGGCGCCCGAGGCCGCCCTTCACCTTGCCGTAGTCGAACACGATGAAGGACTGGTCCGGCGCCACCGCGGGGTCGTGGGTGGAAACGTCGGGGTCGCCGAGCCCCGCGCGTTCCGGCGGCAGATACCTGCCATCGCGATACGGCGAACGCCAGATGTGCATCACCTTCTTCGGCTTGTCCCAGCGGATGAAATACAGGGTGCCGTCGGCTGCGAGGCTGGCGAAATCGACGAATGCTTTGTTGTTGACGATAGGCCCGAGCCACACGGGAGTGCCCCAGCCCCTGCCCCGGCGATCGACCCGCCAGATGTTCGAACCGGGTGCGACGCCACCGGCGAAGTAGTCCTGCACCAGCGGTTTGCCGCCCGGCTGCACGGGGCGATCCGAATCGAACAGCAGGTAGCTGCCGTCCGGCGCCACCAGCGGATCCTGGTCGAACCAGTGGCCCGAGAAGCCGGCCACCTGCGGACGGGACCAGTGGCCGTTCACCTTGTGCGAAACCATGATGGTCTTGTGCGGCCCGCTGCTGCGATCGAAGAACACCGTGTCGCCGTCCGGCGTGAAGGCCAGGGTGTCGTCGCTGTCGGGATGGATGATGCCGCCCAGCGTCACCGCCTGCGGCGCAGGTGCCACCACTTCGGCGGCCAGGGTGTGGCGGGCTCCCGCAAGCAGGCCGGCGGCCACGCAGAAACGGCAGGCGATTGTCAGGGCAGCAGTCATGTCGTGAACCTCAGCGGAGAGTTGGATGCGGTGGCCTGGGGCGCCGCGGCGGCCTCATCGCGCATGGTGCGCGGCCAGCCACGGCGCCAGCGATAGGCGCCAGATGTGGTTGTTGCCGTTGTCCCATGTGCGCATGCGCGCCAGGTCCGCGCGCGCCTGCGCGGGCGAGCGCGGGTAGCTCACCTTCGCCGTGTAGTTGCTGGTGAAGTACAACGTGCGCCCGTCCGGGCCCAGGTGTGAACCCCAGGGCTCGTAGCGGTTCGCCGCATCGCCGAGGTCGATCGGCGTGCTCCAGGTGCTGCCTTCGCGGAAAACCATGTACAGCCGGTCGGGCTTGTCCTTGCCCGCGTAGTCGGCGTCGAACACCATGAACGACTGGTCCGGCGCGATCGCCGGGTCCAGCTCATGCGCGGCCGGATCGCCCAGCGCCAGCCGCTGCGGTGGCTGGTAGCGGCCGTTGCGCCAGGCCGTGCGATACAGGTGGAACGCGTGCGTGGTGTCGTCGCGGCGCTGGTAGTACACGTCGCCGTTGGCCGCCACGCTGGGCGCGTAAATGCTCGGTGCATCGTTCACCGCGTCGGGCAGCCGCACCGGCGCGCTCCAGCCCTCGCCACGGCGATCGACCCGCCACAGGTGGCCGCCGTGCAGCGCCGGGCCGCCGGCCACGTCGGCGCGGTTGGAGGTGTACACCAGGAACGAGCCATCCGGTGCCATCGCCGGATCGTGGTCCTGCCACTGCCCGGAGAACGAGGTGATCCGCGGCGTCGACCAGCGCTTGCCCACGCGATGCGATGTCATGATGAAACCGTTCCAGCCCGCCTGCTGGTCGAAGTAGACGGTGGCGCCGTCGGGCGCGAACGTCAGGCAATCCACGCCGGCCGGACCGGAGATCGCGCCGGGCGCGAAAATCTCCGGTGTGGCGGGCGACATGTCGGCGCCGTGGACGCCGGCGAGGCCGGACAGGCCCAGCGCCATGAGGCTGCAGGCGGACAGGGTGAGCGGGCGGCGGACCATGCGTGCTTCTCGACAGGACGACGGTGCGGTCGAGTCTGCGCATCGGTGTCGGCGCATCGCCGCCGCTTTGTGACGAGCGGAGATTCGCCGTGACGAGCGGTCGTCCGCGCGGGACAATCGGTTCGTCCTCGTTGGGGAATCGGGTGCCTGGTCGCAGCGAACGCCGCCAGCGAAGGCCTTGTGGGAGCGACTTCAGTCGCGATGCTCTTGCGTGCTCCGGCGCCGGCCATGCAGAGTTTCAGAGCGAGAGCTTTCGTCTGCCTGGCACGGTAGGAGCGCACCCTGTGCGCGATGCTCTTGCGGTTCTCCGGTGCACGAGCTTTCAGAGCTTCAAAGCAGGAGCTTTCGTCTGCCTGCGGCAGCCGAGTTACTTATCTCTTGCGTGGCCAAGAGATAAGTAACCAACAGAGAAGGCCACCCCGCTTGGCGCCTGACGGGCTCCTGCCCGGCAAGTCCGTGAGCCGGGGCCGGGCTCTTCGACAGGGTATCCTGCCCTGGCGAAAAGGCATCGACATCCCTGTCGATGCCCGCTCCGCGGCCTGTCGACCCCGCCTCACCGCCGCACAGGGGCCCCGGGCAGAGCAGCGGGCCATCCTGGCCCGCACTCGGTGTGCAACCGCTGCGCGGTTGCGAGAGTCGGCAGCTCTTGGCGTTGGATGGATTTTTCGCTTGGCCACGGCCGCATCGGCGGTGATTGCACCGATGCCGACGATCGTGCGCAGCCGCACACACCGCTCGTCCTGCCGCGCGTGCGCTTCGATGCGTGCATCGCACGCGTCGAAGTGCACGTGCAACTGCGTCCAGTGTTCCGCCAGATCGCACAGCAATTCCTTGAACTCCGCCGGCAACCCGAGCTGCGCATCCAGGTCCGCCAGCAGCAGGCGCAGCGCCCGATCACTTGGCGCCACGATCACCCCGAACTCGGCGAGCAGGCCGCGGATGCGGTTGCCAATAGCCAGTGACTCGACCTTGTAGCCCTCGCGCACCCGATGCCAGGACAACCGGACCTGCTGGTCGATATCCTTGACCGGCACGAAGCGCATGTTGCCCTGCCGTGCGGCGGTAGCGACCGCTTCGGCATCCGCCCGGTCGTTCTTCGTCTTGCGGCCCTTGCGGAACGGTTTGACGAACTGGGCGGCGATGATACGCGGCTGCAGGCCATGGTCCAGGCACCGCCGCGCCCAGTGGTGCGCCCCGCTGCACGCCTCCATCGCCACCACCGTGTCTGCGGGCAGCTGCGCCAGCCACAGGCCAAACGGCTCGCGCCGCAAATCCTGCCGCCGAAGCACATGGCCGCCGCCGTCCATCTCGCACGCCGAAAACACGTTCTTCGCCAAATCCACGCCAATGGTTATAGTGCTCATGGAGACTTCCTCTTCTGTTGACGGTTGTGTTGCAACACCATCATGGCCATCGAGGCCTCAAGGGGAGGAAGTCTCTTTTTACTCATTCAGGCGGACGGCTGCGCCGCCGCTTAATTCCAGCGTGTGTGCCGGGCATGGCACGTTACTTCATGGGTGAAAGTCCCATGGCCAGGTTTTCGCAGAGCCGAAGGCAAGGAGAAGGGCAAGGGCGTCGTCGCGAGGCGGGGTCTGAAGGAAGCCTAATTCGAAACGGCGGGGCGATGTACAAGAACCGGATATGAGGCGTGATGCACGTGATGCATTCGGGACCAGCGGGCACGTGAACTGACTCGTCGGACACGAGGCAAACACTTGGGCGTGGTCGTGGCAGAGCTGAGGAAAATCCTGCTTGGATGGAAAGCATACTTCGGCGCGGCCGAGGTGCCGAGTCCTCTGCGCGACATCGACAAGTGGATCCGGCGCAAGTTGCGCTGCTACATCTGCAAACAGTGGGGGCGGGCCGGCTATCGGAATCTGCGTAAGCGCGGCGTCAGTGTGCGCGAAGCGTGGCACACGAGCCAGTCGGCCCATGGACCGTGGCGGCTGTCACAAACTCCGGCAGTCGCCTTGGCCTTACCTGTGCGCTACTTTACGGAACTGGGGTTGCCGCGCCTTGGCGTGCGGCAGGAATTCAATCCATTGAACCGCCGTGGTACGTGACCCGTATGCCCGGTGGTGTGGGAGGAGAGGCACCGCGAGGTGCCTCCCTATCCCGATTACCATTCTCTCAAGAGTTGGAGCCTCCTCAAATCCCGGGCCGGTTCATTGATCACGCACAACTTCAGCGGGGGCTGCGTCGCCTGCCTTTTGCGCATACGGCAAGGCGTCATCGACTAGATGCACCAAGAAGCGACCCGGCTGTTCCAGCATGATCATGTGTGCCGAGTCGGCGAAGATCACCAGCCGCTTGGATGGTGCCTGGATCTTGTCGAACCACTGCACACCCAGCGTGTGCGACGTAGTGTTGTCATGTGCACCGACGAACATGACAACCGGGCAGCCGAAGCGCGTCGTGTGGTCGAAATCGACCTCCGACAGCGGTTTCAGTAAATGTTTGAGCGAGAACAAGCTGCCGTTGTCGATGGCGTGGAGATCACTTTCGCTGTAGTCGGGCGAAAGGCTCCATGCATCAGCGGCGAACTGGAAATCCTTTCGGCCATAGGCCAAGCCACCGTAATACATCTCCCACTGATCGCGCACGCCGATGTGGTCAAGGGTCATGCCGTTCTTGCCGGGGTAGGGCCCGATGGATTGCAGCGCCCCCACGGCCTGGTCATTGTTATGCGCCTTGGCCTCTTTCAGGGCGAAGGCGTAGCCGTCTTCCTCGTTCTTGTACATGTTCACCACTTGGCCAACGCTGATGTAGGCGTAGAACCATTCCGGGTGGCGCTGCGCCAGTTCCACACCCAGAACGCTGCCCCACGAGTGTCCCATCAGGAAGATCTTGTTCTTGTGGAAGCGATGGCGCAGGTAATCGACTACCTTAGCCGCGTCGTCGGTCATGCCGTCTATGCTCATGCCCGGCGCCATCCGCGCCTCGGTGTTGGAGGCATAGGTTTTGCCGGCACCACGCTGATCCCATTCGACCACGGTAAAGTAGTCCTCCCAAGGCGACTCGAACGTCCACGCCAGCGGCATGTCCGGCGAGGCCGGCCCGCCGTGCAAGAGCAGAAGCACCGGGTTGCGCAGGTCGCGACCGCGAATGGTCACCCATTGGTCAATGCCGTTGATTTGCAGTTTTATCTGCTGGTCAATGCCGTTCGGCGAAACGATTTTCTGATTGGCAGCGATGATTCCGGTGACCTTGGCGCGCGTCATCCAATGCGATGTGTCGTGCGCCGGGGACGTTGCGTTGGCTGACTCGCCTCCCCATGCCGGTCCCATGGCTATGCCCAACGCGGATGCGAGCAGCGCACACAAGGTCTTTTGCATCTTTCTCATCAATGTCATCTCCTGAAGATCGAGGTAATAGTCAAACATGCGAAAAAATCATTCTGCCAGTCGGTGCGAAGCGCTGACTCCTGTTGTTCCGACTGTAGGTAGCGAATAGCGTGCCAGTTGCGCCATCAACATTTGTGGTCAACTTTCAATGCGTTAGCGGACACTGCGGCACGGGTGCTTTGTCCGCGGACGGTATGCGGATAATTAACGGACATCCTTCGTGCGTTCGCGCGTTCGTGCTCCGCCACCATTCAAACCGTACGTACACGCACTTTCGGCAAGTGCCTCGTTGGCGGTTTTTCTGTGCCGCCCGGTGGCCGAGTTCGGCGTGCTTAGGGCACAACGCGATGTGGCCTTACGGTACCAATCTTCCCAAAAGCGGCCAGCCGCGAATGGCGCCTTGGGGTCGGTCAGCGACCATCGGGTAACTGCCGCCAGCCGACCCGTCGACGACCCCAACCAACGGTCGCTGACCGGCCAAGAAGAGACGGTCGACTACCTTAGATTCATGCCGCAAAGCTGCCGTTCAAAATGGCTGTTCACTCATACTTAGGCTCGGCAGGCCTTGCGTTATGATGACCCATGGCTCTTAAAACCATCTCTATCGCCGACGACGTCTAGTTCAACGCTCTCGTCCAGACCCTTGCCCGCGATGTGGTCGATGCTCACATTTACTCGGGCCAGCACAACGCCCTTCAGGCTCAGCTGGAGAAATGGCCCGAGGTGCAAGCCGAGGTGTGGCCCTTCTGGTATTACACGCAGCAAGCGCATCAACGAACTGCGCTAGCCTGCTTGGCCCGCGTGTTTGACCAGGAGCAGAGTTCGCTTCACTTGCGCTCCTGGCTCGTAAGCATCCGCGACCACACCCATCTCTTTGGCAAGGACGCGGCGAAGCTACGCCGTCCCGACGACCCCTTCATGCAGTGGCTTCCCGAGGGTGCCGTGCCGGACCCCGTCCAGCTCGAGAAGGACATCGGCCTTTGCTCGATGCAGGACTCGGATGTCGCAGCACTTATCGTGTATCGCAGCAGCGTGCTGGCGCACCGAGGCGCCAAGCTCTCCAAGCAAGGTGCCGCCGCGAAACTGCCGGAGCTGCTCTACGAACAAATCGAGCGGCTACTGGCCCGCACCCACGACATACTCAACCGCTACAACTACATGTTCGATGCTTCCTTCTTTAGCATGACGCCGCTGGGTCATGACGCCGTGGAGCGCGTTTTCGAGAGCATGCAGCGCGATCTCGACCAGCACAAGGCAGAGGTCGCCGCGCAAGCTGCCGCAGTAGAAGCCCGGCGGCTGGACTTCGAACACGAAATGCAGCGCATCAATGACACAGCTCCCGGCCGTGATGCGGAAGCCCGAGAAGAGCGCCAAGCGCTGGCAGTGCGTTTCGGCTACACCATCGATGATCTAGGCGATATCACCGGGGTTGTGTTGTGGCGACAGGGTCAACCTGCCGGTGCATAGTTAGTGCCGTTCACTACGCCACAAACAACGCAGGCTCCCCCAAGGCGGGGGTTCGCGACCGACTGAAACGGGTCGGCACCGACCCAAGCCCGAGAGTTCCGGTAACGGTTTCGTTACGGAAATCAGTGATCTTCTATTTCCAGGATCGCACCCGCATGCGGATCGCACACGAATACATGGCCGTCGTTGTCATTTGTGACACAGTGTGAATGTTGCGCGGTCTTGTAGTCGACGATCGGCCTCAGCCCACCCGAGGCGTTCACATCGAAAATCGTGAGGATGGCGGATCGCGCCCCGGGCACGTATAGATGATGCAGCTTCGGGCTATAGCTGATGATGTCGATACCAGCGCCAGCTGGTGCGCTCGCGATCACTTTGCCACTCTCGGCGGGCGCCAGCGTTACGACCTTGCCTTCACCGCAGGCGACGAAGACGTGATCGTCTGCTTCGTCGATGGCGATGCCGTTTGATCCCTCGCACGTGTTCGGCCACTCGGCCAGTATCTTGTGCGTGCTGAGTTCCATTTCCACGGTCTTGTTCTTCCAGAGATTCGAATATGCCCGGTTATGCTTGTTGTCAATCTCCAGCGACTCCGGGCCACCTGCAACGGGGATCACCGTTGCAGGTGTCAGCGTTGGCTTGGAATCGACAGAAAGCTTGAGCACCTGAATCTGCGCCTTGCCAGGCTCGGTCACCCAGAGTTCGTGGGTACGAGCGACATAGCGCACGTAATCCGGCCCACTCTGGAGCTTGGTGTGTCCCACCACAGCGTGCGTTCGCGGGTTGATGGTCACGATTTCCGTCGGATCGTGATCGCTGGCAAACAGATAGCCTTCGGCGTAAATCGCAGAAGTGGTGCCTTCACGAAATGATTTGACTTTCGGGGGAGCGCTCACATCAGGGATGACGGTAAGCGCGTGGCTAACCGGAACCATCATAACCAGGTTGCCCGTCGTGCCGGCCGGGATCGTGACGCGATCCAGCTTGGCGGCGTAGCCGATGTCGTCGAAGCCGATGCCGTGCATGCCGCCGGGAATCTTTATCACTGCCTGCGGCGCGAGCGGCGCGGGGGCTGCGAGTACGGTGGATGGCGCTACTGCCGCCAGCAAGGCCAAGGGAAGAGGACTTTCATGGTGGATATCATGTTTGTGAGGGTAGAAAGAGTGCCGGTTCATGGCATTTAGGTTAGCCGATTGCACAGCCAGTCAAGCGTGCCTATTGGCACGCCCTTTGATGCGAAAGCTCACATTTCTCTTGGGCTCCTCAGGGCGCGTTCGAATCGCGCTCAGCCAGCTCCGGCTAGGATCGTCCCACATCAAGCCCCGTCGTACCTTCGTTCATCAACTCTGTGGCCGGCAGAAATGGGTGGCGATCACCACTGCTCGGCTGAGAACGCCCACTCCTGATCCTTGGCGGCGAACGAGTACTCTCTGTCGACACCCAGGTCAGGCCGATCGAACGACTGCGGATGCAGTAGTTCGATCGGATTTACCCCACCTGCTTGTGTGTCTTCAGGTGCTTGACGATGGCGAGTGATCGGGTCACGTGCTGGTCGGGGCGCAGGTGATCGGCTTCCGAAGAGAGCGTTGCGACGATCCGGCCATCGCTGGCGATGACGAAGGTCGTGCGTGGAATGAAGCCATGATCGATTGCAACACCCCGCACGTCTTTCATGCCGGACTGAGCGGCGATCGTCGCCAGATCGTAGGAGGCGGCGATCTTGCCGCTGCTGTCGGACGCCACCGGAAACTTGCCGGCACAGTATTTGGGATCGGATGAAAACGCATTGAGCCGCTGGAGACTGTCGGCTGACACGCCGATGATGGTGGCGCCGGCAGCGTCGAACTTGGCCTTGTCGGTGGCAAAGGTGTGCGCTTCGAGATCGCAGCCGCCGGTGAAGGCCGAGGGATAGAAATAGAGCACAACCGGACCCTTCTTGAGAGCCTGCTTGAGCGAAAAGGTGAGATCTTTGCCGGCGCGGCTGGCCACGGCGGTGAAGTCGGGTGCCATAGCACCTGGCTTGAGCGCAGCCACGGCTGGTGTGGCCAAAAGCACAGCCACCAACGCGCCCGATGCCGCGGATATCGCAAGATGCCTTTTCATGTCGATGACCCTCTTGGAGAGGCCGTCAACGTAACACGATGCCCTATTCCTGTGTCAGTTCCGGGGCGTTTGGACGGCCATGTCAAGAGCCGGCAAAGAGTCGAAAAGTGCCCATCCAGCTTGCTCGCCCGTCATCGCGACCGCGAGGCAGAGATCGGCCAAAACCATCCGCTTGCACTAATCAAAATTGGCCCTGATTCTGAGGCTGTTGTCCGCGGAGCTCGTGTCTATAGAACTGGCGGCAGTCCCGTTCAGCAGCGGATAGAACCCGATGCGGGTGTGCGAGGAGCCTGGGCGGTGGAAACCAAGCGAGCGAGGCAAAGCGATTTTGAGTCGTATTTTTCGATCCTTTGAAAAAGAAAATAGCCGTAGCGTGTGACGAAAAGGAGCGGGAAATATGGCCAAAAGCGTGAAGTCGCAGCCACTTGTGTTTCTGCCGCCCGGGCTCCCAGGGCGTTCCGAGCGTCCATCCGATGCCGATCATCGCAGTCGGCCGGACCAGCGAGATCGCCACTTCGACACCGATGGCCGAGTCGATCGCCTGCCCCCAGGGACTGGGGACAATGCTGAGCTCCGCGACCAGGGCAAGCGACGCAGCCCCGCCGGCCGGCATCGCTCTCAACTAGGCTTTCCGGGGTGATCTCAATGTGTGTGCAAGATGGCCCGCCATTGAGATCCTACTCAGACCCCTGCTTTTCCCTGACCGCGGTTTTGGCGCGTGCGCTCACGGATTCCAACAACCTGGTCAACCGCGGCCACTTCTGTAGAACCAGCGCTTCGCAAGCTCCGCACTCGCAACATAACTCAGCATGATCAACCCCATCAGCCCGAGAAAGAGCGGTGGCAACGGGACGAAGCCAAAGACGACGCCGAGCGGGGTATAGGGGATCGTCAGCGTCGCGGCCGCAACCGACAGCGTGGTGATCAGCAGCGCGCGCCCAGGCCGACTGCGAATGAAACTGCCGCGCGTGCGCACCACCAGCACGATCAGTGTCGCGGAGACCACCGACTCGACGAACCAGCCGGTGCGGAACTCCGCTGGCCCGGCACGCAGCAGCCACAGCAGCACGCCGAACGTCAGGTAGTCGAACACCGAGCTGACCAGCCCAAAAATCAGCATGAAGCGGCGGATGAAGCCGATGTCCCAGCGGCGTGGCCGCTCGATCCAGTCGGCATCGACCCGATCGGATGAGATCGTTAATTCCGGAAGATCGGTCAGCAGATTGGTCAGCAGAATCTGCTTCGGAAGCAATGGCATGAACGGGAGCAAGAGCGAGGCACCCGCCATGCTGAACATGTTGCCGAAGTTCGCGCTCGTCGCCATGAAAACGTACTTCAGGGTGTTGGCGAACGTGCGACGCCCCTCGCGCACACCGGCCTCCAGCACCGCGAGGTCCGGCTCCAGCAGCACGATGTCGGCGGCCTCCTTTGCCACGTCCACCGCATCCTGGACCGAGATCGAGACGTCCGCCGCGTGCAGCGCAGGGGCGTCGTTGATGCCGTCGCCCATGTAGCCAACCACGTGTCCGGACTTGCGCAGCGCACGAATGATCCGCTCCTTCTGATTGGGCTCGACCTCGGCAAAGATGTCCGTCGCGTTCGCGGCGATCGGCAGCGCATCGTCGCTCATCGCCCGCAACTCGGCACCGGTCAGCACCCGCGGCTGAGCCAACCCGATCTGTGCACCCACGTGCGCGGCGACCATGGCGTTGTCGCCGGTGATCACCTTGAGGCGTACGCCCAGCCGAGCCAGCGCGGTGACCGTGGCCACGATCCCGGGCTTGGGTGGGTCGGCGAGCACGAGCATGCCCAGGAACGTCATGCCGTGCTCGCAATCACGGTCGATCGGCCCTGCCGATCGGGTCTCGCGCAGCGCGACGCCGAGCGTGCGATAGCCCTGAGTGCTGAGCTCCCCGTAGCGCCGCTCGATACCCGCTCGCCCTTCAGCGATCGGGATCGTCGTCCCGTTCCCCAGCTCGCACGCGGTACAGACATCGAGCACGTTCCGGAGCGCGCCCTTGGTGATCAGGATCAACCGTCCTTCGTGCTCGACGAGCACGCTCAGGCGCTTGCGCCCGAAGTCATACGGCAACTCGTCGAGCTTGCGCCAGCCGTCGAGCCCGAGATCCTGATGAGCGCGAATCGCCACGTCGATCGGATTGCTGAACGCTGTTTCGTAGGAGGCGTTCACGAAGGCGTGCAGCAGCACGCGCTCGCTCTCGGCCCCCGTCGCGTCGAGCGCGGCATGGACGCGCACACGGCCCTCGGTGAGCGTGCCGGTCTTGTCGGAACACAGCACGTCCATGCTGCCGAAGTTCTCGATCGCTGCCAGCCGCTTCACGATCACCCGCTTCGCCGCCATCCGACGCGCACCACTGGCCAGGTTCACGCTGATGATGGCCGGCAACAGCTGCGGTGTGAGGCCCACCGCGATCGCCAAGGCAAACAGGAACGAATCCAGCACGGGCCGATCAAGGTAGACATTGAGCGCGAAGATGCCGATCACCAGCACCAGCGTGATCTCCATCAAGAGGTAACCGAAGCGGCGCACGCCCCGCTCGAACTCCGTTTCCGCCGGACGCAGACGCAGGTGCGCGGCGATCGCACCGAACTGGGTCGACGTGCCGGTTTGCACCACCACGGCCCGGCCGCTGCCGCTCACCACGTGGGTTCCGAGGAACAACACGTTGTCGCGCCGCGAGAGCAACGCATCCGCCGGCACCACGCCGGGGCTCTTGTCCACGGGAAAACTCTCGCCGGTCAAGGCTGCTTCATCCACGAACAGATCTTGCTCAGCGAGCAGCAGACAATCGGCGGGGACACTCGACCCCGCCGATAGCAGCACCACGTCGCCGGGCACGATCGCCGCGACCGCCGTCTCGGTCTCGCGCCCGTCGCGCAGCACCGTCGCCTTCACCTCGACCGTCGCCAACAGCTTCTCGACCGCCTTCGCCGAACCATGTTCCTGCGAGAAACCGAGCAGTCCACTCACCGCAACGATGCCCAGCACGATGATCCCGTCCCCGGTTTCCTTCAGCACGAAAGAGAGTATGGCAGCGGCGATCAGCAGCAGGACCAGCGGGCTGGTGAACTGTCGCAGCAGCAAGGTCGGCACGTCGGATCGCTTGCGTTCGCCCAGCACGTTCGGGCCGATCCGGGCCAGACGGGCTGCGGCGACTGCGGTCGCGAGGCCGGCGGGTGATGACTCCAGCGCCGACAGCACCTCGGCCGCAGGCACGCTCCAGAACGAACGCAACGCGTCAGGCACTGCGGCCATTTCATCCGGGACGGCGGAAAATGGAAACTTCAGCGTGCGCATGGAGCTCCCCTCTCCGAGTGTAATGCCCATCACTTCCTGCACAGGTAAGGCCGTCAAAGCATACGCTTGCGCGGGTAGCCATTACTTTGCCGTCACTCCCAAAGATTGGCTTCCCCAAAGCGGACGCTCGCCAACGTCGGCGCGGGGGCGGTGAGCGACCGTCGGGCAACCGCCGGCTACCGACCAGTCGACGACCTAAACCAACGGTCACTGACCGGCCGCAACCAGCCGGTTGTCTTCTCCGTCAGGTCGCGAGATAGGAGACGTTGAAAACTAGTGCCAAAGACGGATCAAACACTCATCGTCGCCACAGACCCCGGCCAGAACCTGACCTTGCCCGAAGCACCACCAGATTGTTTAGTCCTAGCGTGATCGCTGAAATAAAGATCAGACGTTGCCATTGAATGCTTTAACCGGCTGCGCGGCGGCGGGAGCGTGCGTAAAGGCATGGATGCTTGCTTGCCGGTCAGGGCAGGACCGCCACGGCGGCTTGCGGTTCGCCTGCCGCGGGAGTCACCCGCTCTATCCATTGTCCGAACGCCTGTACGAAGCGCTGCAGCGACTGTGCAGCTGCCAGGTCGGTCAACGTGCCGCCCGGGTCGAAACGGGTGCCGGCGTTCGCAATGAACAAGGTCGGGGTCGGCATCACCAGCGCGCCACACGTATGCAGAACCTGCCGTACGGATGCCTGCGCCAGCCGGGTGCCCCACGGACCGCTGCTGGCCCCGAGCACGGCTACCGGCTTCTCCAGTAGTGCTTCGCCCTGGGGACTTTCGCGCGAAAGCCAGTCCAGCGCGTTCTTCAGTACGCCCGGGATCGCATGGTTGTACTCGGGCGTGGCGATGATCAGGCCATCCGCCCTCGCGATCGCCTTGCGCAACGCCTGCACGCCAGCCGGACCGGTGGGTTCGTCCTGTTCCAGATCTTCGTTGAACGGCGGCATCGCGGATAGTTCATCGTAAACGACCAGACGCAGCGTTGCGGGCGCCTGGGTTACGGCGGCACGCAGCAGGCGACGGTTCCAGGAATCGCGGCGCAGGCTGCCGGCGAGGCACAGCACGTGGCGGGCAGGAGTCGTATGGGTAGTGGTCATGTTCGGTATCTCCGGGAATGGGGAAATCAAAGTTCGATCAGTAACAGGCCGGCACAGGCGACCAGCAAGGCGCCCATGACGATGTCGGTGCTGCGGCGGACCGTGGGTCGGATCAGCCATCGCGCGAGCCACGTACCCAGCGCGGCCCACAGCAGCAGGCAAGAGGTCGGTATCAACACGAACAGTCCAGCCAGCGGCAGGTAGTCGCGCAGGGCGTTTGCCGGCGGCAGCGCCGCCAGCACGGTCAGCACCATCACCCAGCTCTTCGGGTTGAGGAATTGAAAACCGATCAGGCCTAGGGTGCCGGCAGGCAGGGTCGGATCCGGGGATGCGGCACCGGTCTTCAGAGGCCGGATGCCGCCGGCGCACAACGACATGCCCAGCCAGACCAGATACAGCGCGCCAGACACACCGATCCATTGCCGCAGCGACGGATGCGACGCCAGCACCGTGCCGGCACCCAGCATCATCGCTGCGAGTAGCAGCAGGCCACCGAGCACAATGCCGAGGATGGCCGGCATCGCCCCGCGCACGCCTGCGGGCCCCGCTGCACGCAACACCACCAGATTGTTCGGGCCGGGCGTGATGGCGGCCACGCATAGCAGGCCGCACAGGGCGAGCAGGCGATCCATCTCATGTTTCCTTCGGTATGGTCGGATGGAATGCATGATCAAGCGGTTGGCTGGTCCGTGCCGGGTGCTCTATGGTCTAGAATTCCGACCATGAACGAGCTGCCGCTGAACGCCTTGCGCGCCTTTGCCATGGTCTATGCGCATGGCGGCGTACGTGCCGCTGCACGCGAGCTGGGCATGGCGCATTCCTCGGTGAGCCGGCATCTTGGCGAGCTGGATCGCTGGCTGGGCGTGCCGCTGCTGCGTGCTTCGGCGGGACGAGGCGCGCTCGTCTTCACGCCGCAGGGCGAGGCGCTGGGTCGTGCCGTGCTGGCCGGCCTGCGCGGGATGGAACAGGCGGTGGCGGCGCTGCGTGAAACCCGTCCGGCGCATGCGGTGACCTTGTCCACCTCACCGTCGTTCGCGATCCGCTGGCTGCTGCCGCGGTTGCCCGCGCTGGAGAAGGCGCATCCGAAGATCGAGCTATCGGTGCAGGTGGAGCAGCGGCTGGATACGCTGGATGACGGCCGCATCGATCTAGCCATCCGCATGGGCGAGGGCCCGTGGTCGCAACTGCACGCCGAACCGTTGATGGACGATGCGCTGTACCCGGTGATGAGTCCGGCGCTATGGCAGGCGTCTGGACATCCATCGAACCCGGCGCAGCTGGCTGGTCTGCGCCTGCTGCATGATCGCGATCCGCAGGCGGCGTGGGAATCGTGGCGGCAGGCGCATGGGCCGGCGAAGCTCGCGCTGCAGGGTGGCGCGCGCTACACCTCGTCTGATCTCGTGTTGCGTGCGGCGATGCAGGGGCAGGGCGTGGCGCTGGCGCGCCACCGGCTGGTCGCGGACGACGTGACGAATGGCAGCCTGTTGCGCCCGTTCGGCGACCTCAGCCTGTCGCTGGGGCCGTCGTACTGGATCGTGCGGCCGCCGGCGAAACCACGCGCGGCGGTGGCGGCGGTGATCGAGTGGCTGCACTGGCAAGCGGCGGGCGCCGGGCCGCTTGCCGGCAGCCTGTGACGAGCAAGGTGCGATGGGCAGAGGTCGACCGATTCTATTGAAAAACACTCTTGCCGCGGCGTGATGAAGGTGATTGACTGATCACCCATCGATCAAGCGGGATTTTTGCGATGATGGGACGTCAGCAGGCTGCACAAGCACCCTTGTTCTACGCCTTCAACCTTGGCGATCACGTCCCCGCCAATCATCTGCTTCGCGGCATTGATCAGTTCCTTGATCTGAGCGAACTGCACACGCATTTGTCCGCGCAGAACAGTCACACCAGCCGTCCCTCGATCGACCCAGCACTGCTGATCCGCATGCTGATCGTGGGCTACTGCTTCGGGATTCGCTCGGAACGTCGGTAGTGCAAGGAAGTGCACCTCCCCCTTGCGTATCGTTGGTTTTGCCGGCTGGGATTGGAAGATCCGATCCCGGATCACTCGACGTTTTCAAAGAATCGGCACTGCCGGTTTCGCGACAACGATACGCTGCGGTTCGTGTTCGAACAGGTGCTCGATGCGCATCCTGTCGGGAGGGCTTCAAGCACCCCCTGAAATCATACGAATTTGCGCGATAGTACTTTTTCTACAACCTCCTTTGAGACGGGCCTACCCGAAAGCGGCCGGTCGCGACCGGCTCAAATGGGTCGCAAGCTGCCATCCCACTTTTGGAACCCCATCATATTTGCTGAGGCGTCTGTTCATCGAAGGTCGTCTGACCGGTGCGCTCGCCTTGGCGCACGCGGCGACTCAGCAGGTTCGCTCGCAGCTCTTCAATGCAGGCCCAGCACGCTGCGCGCACCAGCGCGGAAGCGCCGGCTCAGATCCAGCCGCGTGCCGTCATGCAGCACCACTTCCGCGCCGCCTTTGAACAGCGGATGCACTTCGCGGATGCGCGCCAGGTTGACCAGGGTGCCGCGATGGATGCGCAGGAATTGCGCCGGGTCGAGTTGGGCCAGCAGGTGGCGCAGGGTGTCGCGGTGCAGGTAGCGGAGCGGGCCGACGTGGATGTGCAGGTAGTTGCCGTCGGCGCGGATCCAGTCGATGTCGTCGACGGCGAGTACGCGGATGTGCTCGCCGTGGCGCACGCTGAGGCGTTGCACGTAGCCCTCGGCGGGGGCCGGCTCGCTCGCTGCGCCGGCCGTTGCGTGCAGGCCTTGCCAGTGCTGGTTCACGCGCACCATGGCCTGGTCGAAGCGGCCCTGCTCGATCGGCTTGAGCACGTAGTCCAGCGCCATCGCATCGAACGCGCGCAGCGCGTGTTCGGCGAAGGCGGTGGTGAACACCACCAGCGGCAGGCGATCGGGGGCCAGTTCGTGCAGCAGCTCGAAGCCGTCCATGCCGGGCATCTGGATGTCCAGGAACAGCAGGTCCGGCTGCAGCGCACTCGTCGCCTGCATCGCCTCGGCGGCGTTGCCGCATTCGCCGACGATCTCCACTTCGGGGTGGCTGGCCAGCGCCTGGCGCAGCGCGAGGCGTGCCAGCACTTCGTCGTCGACCAGCACGGTGCGCAGGCGCGGCGTGCTCATGCGGCGTGCTCGGTGAATGGCAGGCGCACTTCGGCACGGGTGCCGCCGCCGGGAATCGGGCTGAGTTCGAGCTGTGCCGCATCGCCGAACAGCATGCGCAGGCGCGAACGCGTATTGCCCAGGCCGATGCCTTCGGCGGTGCCGGCCGGCGGCAGGCCGAGGCCGTCGTCGTCCACGCGCAGCTGCAGGTGGTTGCCGTCGCGCCGGGTGGAAACCCGCAGGGTGCCGGCACCGGGCTTGTCCTGCAGGCCGTGGCGCAGTGCGTTCTCCACCAGTGGCTGCAGGATCAGGTTCGGTACCGCGGCGGTGAGCGTGTCGTCGTCCACGTCCAGTCGCGTGCTCAGGCGATCCTGGAAACGCACCTGCTGGATGCCGAGGTAGCAGGCGAGGAATTCCAGCTCGCGCGATAGCGGCACCTGCGGCGCGTGGCGTTCCTCCAGGGTGAGCCGCAGGAAGTCGCTGAGCCGGGCGATCATCAGCCGGGCCTGTAGCGGGTCGGCCAGCGCCAGCGCCGAGATCGCGTTGAGCGTGTTGAACAGGAAGTGCGGCTGCAGTTGCATGCGCAGCGCCTGCAGCTGCGACTGCGCCAGTTGCGTCTCCAGCTGGGTGCGGCGCAGCCGCTCGTCGCGCAGGTGCCGGCGCGACTCCATCCCGCGCAGCACCGCCAGGATGATCCAGTAGGTGAGCACGGCAAGGTGGAAGCTGTAGGCAAACTCCATCCGCAGGTACTGGCCCAACGTGTGCACCGGCATGCGGCCGGGCCCGCTCAGGTACCAGAACACCACCAGGTGGGCCAGCATCTGCAGCAGCGCCACACCCAGGCTGGCCGGTACCTGCAGGGCGAAGAAGCGGCGCCAGCCATGCCCCGCCGTCCGTCGCCCCAACCAGCCCACCAGCGGCACCAGGGCCATCCACAGCCAGAAGTTGGACAGGTTCCACGCCAGCGCGCGCGGCCAGTCCGGAGGGTACCTCTCGCTGATCGAGGACAGTCCGCCGCTCAGCGCATACGACAGCGCCAGCAGCGTCCAGAAGCCGAAGCCCAGGGCGAGTCGTTGCCGGTGTGAGGTGTCCTGGTCGGTCACGCGATGCTCCCGTGCCGGCGGTGAGGTTCCGACACGGCAACCCTTGCAATCAGCAGTGGCCCGTCGGACGCCGTGCGCTGCATCGAGTCAGACCGAGGCGCCAGCATGAGCAGTCTCGGCCAGCTTTTTGAGCGTCTGAATTTCTGTTGCCATGTACCGTTGGGTCAAGGAATCGGCGAAAAGCGCGACAAGCCCACTCAGGACACCCGAGAACGTGAACTCGAGTGTGAGCCTGCAGTTCGAAGCATCCAGCGGCTCGATGGTATGGCTTGCCAGCATGGCGAAGCCCAATGACCTGGATCGCCATACGAAGCTGCGCCCTGGTTCGATGGAAGTGACCTCCCACGTAGCCGGGCGAAGTTTGGGCTGCGTAACATGGAATCGCGCACCGACCCCGAAGGCGTCTCCGGCGATGGGCTCGACGACCGAGAAGGTCGACAACCACTGCGGCCATGAAGACACGGCGCACAGGAATGGCCAAACAGCCTTCGCCGGGGCCGCTATATCTGCGCTTGTGCTGTAAGTACGCATTCGGTGGTCTACCGTTGGAGCCGAGCGGCGGCGTGGCCGTTCGCTTGGATGAGATGATAAACCACGCTCTATGCACGGCTCCGAATGAAGCGCTGTGCGGATTGTTCCCAGTTCTGGCCGTCAAATGCGTGAATCTTCAGCGATGAAATGTCGATTCCATCCACGCAGCGGACATTGACGACCCAGGAGGTTGGAGCAATGCGAGAACGACTGAAAGTACTGATGCCGCAATGACGGCATGAGTAGTGCTTCGCAGTCATGGTGCCGAACTGATAGAGAACCAGGTCGTTCTCGCCGGTCAGGACCTCGAAGTGCGCGTCATCGGTGCCGAACCAAAGTGCTCCCTTGCGACTGCAGAGGGAACAATTGCATTCAATGGTGGCTCCCGGGATGGCTCCGAGCTCCGCCCGAAGTTCGAAAGTGACGCGGCCACAATGACATGAGCCCTTGTACGTATTCTGCATGCTGAAATCCTCTGACATCGGCATGACGTCCGAGTCGAGCGGCGTCGGCGGAACAGGCGAAGCCTGCGGAGGTGACGTCGGTCTCCAATGAGTGGCTGCGCGTCATCCATCTTGACTGCAGGTGTTCATCCACACCCTGTCGGCCAGGACGACGGATGTTTCAACCTGACGATGTGGAATTGACCAGTATGTAGCGAGGAGTCGATTCTTCTCGGCCGGGGAGACCAGCTTGAACCCGTTCTTCTGGTAGAACCCGATGGCCCAGGACGCCGTAGCCCACGTACCTATCAACATCGGCTTGCTCGTTAAAGACTGGACGTGGCGAAGGAGCCTCGTGCCCACGCCTCTGCCTTGTAACGTCGTCATCGTGTAAGCGTGGCGGACCAGAGAAACATCCTTCTTGTCTTGTATGCCCATGACACCAAGCAAGCTGTCGCCGTCGAACGCCGCCCAGAACTCTACCCCGCAAGCCATCTCCTGGCGTAATTCGTCCTCGGGCATATAGGGTTCATGCCACCGGTCGGCGGGTATCACGCCTCGATAGGCCTCGGCGGCGTCGTTGATGATGGCCAGGATGGCCTCAAAGTCATGATCTTCAGTCTTGCGGATCTGCACTTTAATCTCCTGTAACGTCCAGCGTGAGGGCAAGCGCATGGCAGGCAGGCTCCGCCGTGGCATTGCCACAACGAATCGATTCCGGCATGAACGACTGGTCAAGCATCGCCCTCGAGCTTTACGTGGGGAACCAAGAAACTCATGTAGTCGGCTTTGCCCAGCGGGACGCCGAGCTTGCGCAAGATGGCGTAGGTGGTGGTCATGTGGAAGTACAGGTTCGGCAGAAGGTAATCGCTCACGTATTGTCGGCCGGGCAGCTCGCAGTATCTGCCGGGGCCAAGACCGATGCGCTTGACCTCATCGAGCTTCTCGTCGCCGGCAAAGATACCGGAAACCAGCTCCCTGGTCTGGCGGATATGCGAGCGAGCCAATGCTACGGAGTCGACGTCCGTCGCCAGATTTTCCACCGGTTCGCCGGCGCACCACTGCGAGAAGCCACGCGGCTGGTTGCACGCAAAAGCGATCTGGGTTCCGAGCGGGAACATGTCCGGCGCAAGGCGTTCGCGCAGCGCGGCGTCGAGATCGGCGAGGTGCTTCTCGCCAACGTCGAGGATGTGATCAAGGGTGTCGAGTCGCGACAGGAAAACACGCTTGAGCTCGACGAGTTCCTGAGTGGCCATGTTGGGCTCCCGAAAAGTTGGCGGTGAGGTGTGACGCCAGAGTGCGACAGGGGCGCCGTGCGCAACAGTGCTGGAGGCCATGCTTCGGCGACCGCATCGCGCTCAGTGGGTCGGCCGGCGGCGCAGCCAGGGGGCCAGCGACAGGCGATGGATGCGCTGACCCGCGCCGCTGAAATACAGCGTCCGGTGATCCGGGCTCAGCCGCGACTCGTTGCCCGCGGGTCCCAGCGGGATCGGCGTGCCCCAGCCGCCGGCGCTGGCAAATGCCACGAAGATCGCGCTGCGGGTGTCGGTCGAGGGTGGCCGATCCGAAGTGAACACGATGAAGGACTGGTCCGGAGCGATCGCCGGGTCGTAGTCGGCCAGCCGTCCGTTGCTGAAGGGCAGTGCGCGCGGGGCTTGGAAGTGGCCGTCGGCGAACCGGCTGAGATAGAGCCGGAAATGGCCGGTGACCGGATCCGGCTGCATGAAATACAGGCTGCCGTCTGCCGCCACCGCGGGCGCGTAGACCGACGAGCCGGCGTTGACCGTGTCAGGCAGGCGGCGCGGTGCGGACCAGCCGTGGGCGGTGCGCTCGACCCGCCACAGGTTGCCGCCGCGGCCGGGCAGGAAGTGGCCCTCGTAGTTGCCGTCCAGGGGCTTGCCGGCCGGCCGGGCCGGGCGGTTGGAGACGAACACCAGGTAGGAGCCGTCGGGCGCCATTGCCGGTTCCAGATCCATCCAGGCGCCACCCGAGAAGGGCGCCGGTTGCGGTACCGACCAGCGGCCGTCCTGGCGCCGTGAGACGAACAGGCGGCGCGTGATCCCATGGCCGCGGGCGAACACCACCGTGCCGCCGTCCGGCGTGAAAGCAGGCGAGGCGTCGTGCTCCGCGGTCCACGGTCCAGCAGCGAGCGGCGCGGCGGCGGGATGGGCGGCAGCCGTTGCCGCGTGTGCCGGCAGCGCGCACGCGACCGCGCAGGGACCCAAGGCCAGCGCGATGGACAGGATCGGCGACGGGGGGCCAAATCGCATGGAGTTCTCCTTCTTGAAGGGCGGGAGGCAGGACGATCGAACGGCCCGTCGTCAGCGGTCGCCGCGGGCCGGTGCGTGCAGCCATCGCGCCAGCGACACCTGCCAGATGTGGTCGTCGCCCGCGGGGGCATCGCGGTGGATGATCGGCACAGGATGGCGCGCGGCATCGGTACCGTCGCGGGTCTTGTGACAACCGGCGCGACGGTGGTGATGAACGGTGCCGGCATTCGCGCCGCCGGTAGCAAGTGCGGATGTCGCGAGGTTCCGCATGACGGAACAGCTGCCGCACCGGTATGGTTTGTGCCGCCGGCCGCGGCATGCCGGCCGCTTGTCACGTCGTCACGGGCGTTCGTCACAGCAACGATGCGGCCGTCTGTCCAGCACGGCAATGTCGACCGGCGGCAAACCCGCTGACAACGAGGGCAGCAACATGCGCAGGCAACACATCTTTCAGATCGGCATGGCGGGTCTCGCCGTGCTGGTCCTGGCGGCCGAGACGATCATCGCGGCGACCTCGGCCGCGAGTGCGGTCGGCATCGACGAAACCAGCAAGACCGAGGCGGCGGTAATCGCCGTCGACCAGCACTGGATGGAGGCCGAGCTCGGCGGCGACACGGCCTGGCTCGACAACATGCTGCTACCCGAGTACCGCTCGGTCGGTACCGACGGCGCGGTGCATCCGAAGGTCGCGCTCATGGCGCATGCGGCGAAGAACCGCGGCAACGACGCAGAGCGACGCAAGGTCGAAGCGTGGCTGAAAACGCATCCATCCGGCGAGTCCGTGGTGATTCACGGCGATACCGCCATTCTTACGTTCTACGACCCGGCCCAGGGCGCGGCCAAAGACGTACGCTCGTCCGACATCTTCGTCTACGTCGACGGCCGCTGGCACGCGTTGTACTCGCAGCACAGCAGCGCCCGGAGCGACTGAGGCGCTCCGGCTGCGGAACGTCAGGCGTCGGCCACGCGCAGCACCAGCTTGCCGAAGTTGCGTCCCTCGAGCCGGCCGATGAAGGCGGTGAAGCCGGGCATGCCCGGCCCGCCCAGTGCCAGCGAAGGCTGCGCGGTCTCGCCCGGCGGCGCGAGATCGCTGCCGTCTCGAGGCAGCTGCGGAAACTCCTGCAGGCAGGCACGCCCGCTCGGCGCTGCCGCGCGGAGAATCACCAGGCGATGCGCTGGCCGTCGCGGAAGAACTGGCCGGTCGGCGCCGGGGCCGGCAGGCTGGCCGCCCATACGATACCGACGGCACCGTGTTCCACCGGCCGCCCGCCGGGGCCACCGAGTGCGGTGGCGACCCAGCCTGGACACACCGCATTGACCACGATGCCGCTGCCGTCGAGCTCTTCGGCCAGTGTGCGGGTATAGGCGTTGAGCGCGGACTTGGATGTCCGGTACGCCACGCAGTGGGGGCTGCGCGAACTGTTGGCGGCGCAACCGCTGGATACATTCACGATGCGCCCGTAGGCGTGCCTGCGCATCAGCGGGAGCATGGCGCTGGTCAGTCGCCAGCTGCCGAAAAGGTGGGTTTCCAGCGCCGCGCGTGCCGCGCCGATGTCGCCGTCGCTGGCGCTGGCATCGTGGTCGTAGTAGCCGCCGGCGTTGTTGACCAGCACGTCGAGCCGGCCGTAGGTGATCGCGATCCAGCGCGCCAGCGTATCGACCTGGTCCTGTTGCGTGACGTCGAGCTGTGCCGCGATCACCTCGCCCGGCGCACCGGCCAGCTGGCGTGCCGCACGCAGGCCCTTGTCGAGATCACGCGCGCCGAGCAGCACGGTCATGCCGCGCTCGCTGAGCTGGCGCGCGACTTCGAAGCCGAGGCCGCGGTTGGCGCCGCTGACCAGGGCCACGCGATAGACCGGCGTCACCGCCGGCACCTTTCGGGCCGGCCGGCTCATGGCGCGGCGTCTGCCCTGGCCACCGCGCTGCAGTGCTCGTCGCCGCAGGCCTGCCAGCCGCCACCGAGCGCCTTGTACAGCGCCACCGCGCGGGTGTCGATCGCGGCCTCGGCCTGGGCCAGGTCGTCCTCGGCAGCCAGTTGCGTGCGTTCGGCGTCGAGCAGTTCGAGGAAGCTGGTCTCGCCTTCCCGGTAACGCACGCGGGCCAGGTCGGCGGCGCGCTTGCTCTGCGTGCCCTGTTCGATCAGATGATCGACGCGCACGCGTTGCTGGTTGAAACCGGTGACTGCGTTGTCGATGTCCTCGATCGCCAGCAGCACGGCCTGCTGGTAGTTCGCCTGCGCCGCATCGGCACGCGCCTCGCTGGCATGCAGGTTGGCGCGCACGCGCTGCACGTTGAGGCCGGCCCAGCTGATGCTTGGTGCCAGCGACCAGGCGCGGGTGGCCGGACTGCCGAAGTCGTTGCTGCGCCCGGACAGGAAGCCGAGGAAGCCGCCCAGCACGATATGCGGGAAGAAGTCGGCCTTGGCCACGCCGATGCGCGCGGTGGCGGCGGCGTATTCGCGTTCGGCCATCTGCACGTCCGGACGCCGCGCCAGCACGTCCCCGGCATCGCCGATCGGCAGGCTCACCGCGATCGGCTTGAAGCTTTTGGGTGAGACGTCGACGTCCAGTTCGCCCGGCCGCTCGCCCAGCAGCACGGCGAGTCGATACTCGCCAGCGCTGACCTGGGTCTGCAGCAGCGGCAGTTGCGCCTGCACCGCGCTGAGGCGCGCCTTCGCACTGGCCACGTCCTGGTCCGAGCCGGCACCGAGCTGCTGGCGCACCTCGGTGAGGTGCACGGTCTGGCGCAGGTTCTCGATGTCGCGCTGGGCGATCTCCAGCCGCAGCTGGCTGCCGCGCAGCTCGAAATAGTTGCGCGCCACCTCGGCCAGCAGGCTGACCTGGGCATCATGCAGGGCGGCCTCGCTGGCACCGAGATCGGCGCCGGCCGCCTCCACCGAGCGGCGCACGCCGCCGAAGATGTCCAGCTCCCACGACGCATCGAAGCCGGCCTGGTAGGTGGTGACCGTGCTGCGCCGGCTGCTGAAGCCCGGTTGCTGGCCGCGACTGCGCGTGTAGTTCACGTCGGTGTCGATGGTGGGCAGCCGATCGGATTTCGCGCCGCTGAGCAGCGCGCGCGATTCATGCAGCCGGGCCACCGCGATGCGCAGGTCCAGGTTGTTCGCTGCGGCATGCTGGATCAGCGCATCCAGCGTGGGATCGTTGAACTGCTTCCACCACGCGGCCTGGAACTGCGCCGCGTTTTCCTGGGCCACGTCCAGTCCCTGCAGTTGCGGGGCCGCCGGTTTCACCGCGTGATAGTCGGGACCGACGCTGGCACAGCCAGCGAGGATCAGGGCCGCGCTGAGCGCGGCGATCTTCAACAGCGTTTTCATCTCAGGGGTTCTCCAACGCGACAGCGTGTGCGCGCGACTCGCGGCGCGCCGCCAGGGCATGCATGACGACGTAGACCAGCGGTGTATAGATCAGCCCGGACAGGGATACGCCGAGCATGTCCGAGGCCACGGCGACACCGACGGCGGCGATCTTGCGCACGGTTTTCATCCGTGGTTCTCCAGCGCCGGCAGGGCGTGCGCGGCGGCGCGTTCGCCCGCGCGTGCCTCGCGACGCTCGACCAGGGCGCGAATGAGTACATAGAACAGCGGCGTATAGATCAGCCCGAAGATGGTCACGCCGAGCATGCCGGAGAACACCGCCACGCCCATCGCATGGCGCATCTCGGCACCGGCACCGTGCGAGGTGACCAGCGGCACCACGCCCATGATGAAGGCGAACGAGGTCATCAGGATCGGGCGTAACCGCAGCCTGGCCGCTTCCAGCACCGCCTCGTGCCGGCTCATGCCTTCATGCTGGCGCTCGCGGGCGAACTCGACGATCAGGATCGCGTTCTTGCACGCCAGCCCGACCAGCACGATCAATCCGATCTGGGTGAAGATGTTGTTGTCGCCACCGCTCAGCCACACGCCGGCGATCGCGGACAGCAGCACCATCGGCACGATCAGGATCACCGCCAACGGCAGCGACCAGCTCTCGTACAGCGACGACAGCACCAGGAACACCAGCAACACGCACAACGGAAACACCAGGATC
>DATKVA010000034.1:0-7819 GCA_035530315.1 Rhodanobacter sp.
ACTTCCCCACGGGGCGCTCACGGCCCCGTCGGGGTCGGTGCGCGCGCTCGTGCGGATCAACCGCAGGAGAGCAGCATGAAAGAGCTTGATCAATCGATCGGGTCTGCGCCCTCCGGCGTCCCGCACCACTGGCATGCCATCGACTGGCAGCGGGTGGAACGGAACGTCCGAGGCATGCAGGTACGCATCGCGAAGGCGACACGGGAAGGTGACTGGCGCCGGGTGAAAGCCCTGCAACGGATGCTGACCCGCTCGCTGTGCGGCAAGCTGTTGGCCGTACGGCGAGTGACTGAAAACAAGGGCAACGGAACGGCGGGAGTCGATCGTGTGCTGTGGAACGGTCCTGAACGTAAATGGAAGGCAATCGGTGAATTGAAACGGCGCGGATACAGGCCCCTGCCATTACGGAGAGTCTTTATCCCCAAGGCCAATGGGAAGGAGCGCCCGCTGGGTATTCCGACCTTGCGGGACAGGGCGATGCAAGCCCTGCACCTGCTAGCACTGGAGCCGGTGGCAGAGTCGTCAAGCGACCCGAACTCCTATGGATTTCGGAGTAATCGTGCGACGGCCGATGCCATGAGCCAGTTGTTCGTCTCCTTATCCCAGCGGACATCTGCCGCGTGGGTGCTGGAAGCGGACATCAAAGGGTGTTTCGACCATATCGACCACGATTGGCTGGTGACCCACGTCCCCATGGACAAGGTGATCCTGCGGCAGTGGTTGAAAGCCGGCACGATTCATCAAGGACGGTATCAGGACACCGTGGCGGGAACACCGCAGGGCGGGATCATTTCCCCGACCTTGGCGAATGTGGCACTGAACGGGCTGGAGTCCGGACTCAACGTGCATCTGAAGGCGAAGCTGGGTGTTACCAAGGCCCATTCGCTCAAGGTGAACGTGGTGCGGTACGCGGACGACTTCGTGATTACGGGCTTGTCGAAAGACATCCTCGAAAACGAAGTGAAACCGTGGGTGGTGGCATTCCTCGCCGAGCGAGGGCTGCAACTCTCTGCGGAGAAAACGCGCATTGTACCGATGGACGAGGGCTTCGACTTCCTGGGGTGGAACTTCCGCAAATACAGCGGAAAGCTGCTCATCAAGCCGAGCACGAAGAACGTGGAAGCGTTCTACCGCAAGGTGAAGGACGTTATCAGTGCCAACAAGACGGCGAAGCAGGAGAACTTGATCCGCCTGCTGAACCCGATGCTGCGGGGCTGGGCAAACTACCACAGCCCCGTGGTCGCGAAAGCGGCATTCAGCCGCATGGAGCACCTGCTGTTTCGGGCGCTCTGGCGGTGGTCACGGCGGCGGCATCCACGCAAGAACCCGGCATGGATACGGAAGAAGTACTTTCCGCCTGTGGAGGGAAGGAACTGGGTGTTCGCCACCACGGTGACGAAAGACGATGGCAGACGGGTCCGGGTGGCGTTGTACTCCCTGAGTGCGACGCCAATTCGGAGGCATAAGAAGGTCAAGGGAAGTTTCAATCCCTACGATCCGGCCGATGAGCTTTACGGCGAGAAGCTGCGACAGGAACGCATGCTGCATAGCATGCGTCACCGGAAGCAGTGGATGGCCCTCTATCGCTCGCAACACGGTCTGTGTGTGGTCTGCGGTAGCCCCATCACGCGAGCAAGCGGCTGGCACGATCATCACCTGCAATACCGGGTGCATCGGGGTTCGGACGCCTTCGCCAATCGGGTACTATTGCACCCGCTTTGTCATGTTCAAGTTCATCAGCTTGGTTTGATAGTCAAGAAACCGGTCCCGTAAGGGACTTTGTCAGATTGGAGCCGTGTGCGGGGAAACTCGCACGCACGGTTCTTAGGGAGGGGTGGGCCAGCAATGGCCCGCCCCTACCCGCTATCAACGCGCTTTATCCAAGGTCACGGAAACCATGTCCGCACGCACCTTCCAGGACGTCATCCAGACCCTCAACCGCTATTGGGCAGAGCAGGGTTGCGTGCTGTTGCAACCGCTCGACATCGAAGTCGGCGCCGGCACGTTCCACCCCGCCACGTTCCTGCGCTCGCTCGGCCCGGAGCCGTGGGCCGCGGCCTACGTGCAGCCCTCGCGCCGCCCCACCGACGGTCGCTACGGCGAGAATCCGAACCGCCTGCAGCATTACTACCAGTACCAGGTGGTGCTGAAGCCGAATCCGGAAAACATCCTGGAGTTGTACATCGGTTCGCTGAAGGAGCTGGGGCTCGATCCGCTGGTGCACGACCTGCGCTTCGTCGAGGACAACTGGGAGTCGCCGACGCTGGGTGCGTGGGGGCTGGGCTGGGAGGTCTGGCTGAACGGCATGGAGGTGACCCAGTTCACCTATTTCCAGCAGGCCGGCGGGCTGGAGTGCCGGCCGGTGACGGGCGAGATCACCTACGGCCTGGAACGCCTGGCGATGTACCTGCAAAATGTGGACAACGTCTACGATCTGGTGTGGACCGACGGTCCACACGGCACCGTCACCTATGGCGACGTGTTCCACCAGAACGAGGTGGAGCAGAGCACCTACAATTTCGAGTACGCCAACGTGCCCGAGTTGCTGCGCTGGTTCGATGTCTGCGAAGCCACCGCCAATCAGCTGATCGCGGTCAACCTGCCGCTGCCGGCCTACGAGCAGGTGATGAAGGCCAGCCATACCTTCAACCTGCTCGACGCGCGTCGCGCGATCAGCGTGACCGAGCGCCAGCGCTACATCCTGCGCGTGCGCACGCTGTCGCGCAGCGTGGCGGAAACCTATGTGGCGCAACGGGAGAAACTCGGCTTCCCGGGCCTGAAGCAAGCAAAGGAGCCGGCCCATGGCTGAGCACAAGCCGCTGCTGATCGAACTGGGCACCGAAGAACTTCCGCCGAAAGCGCTGGACGAGCTTTCCGCGGCGTTCCTGCGCGGCATCTGCGATGGCCTGGCCCGGCGCGGGATTGCCGCCGAACTCGACCTGGCCCGGGCCTTTGCCTCGCCGCGTCGGCTGGCCGTGCTCGTGCCGGGCGTCGCCGCGGTCCAACCGGAACAAGTGATCGAGCGCCGCGGTCCGGCGCTGGGCGCCGCGCTGGATGCGCAAGGCCAGCCCACCGGCGCACTGCTCGGCTTCGCGCAGTCCTGCGGCGTCGGCGTGGGGCAACTGGAAAAACTTGAGACTGCCAAGGGATCGTGGTTCGTCTGGCGCACGGTCAAGCCGGGTCAGCCGGTGGCAGTGTTGGTGCCGGAAATTCTCGACGAGGCGCTCAAGGGCCTGCCGATTCCCCGGCCGATGCGCTGGGCCGATCACGACTACAGTTTCGTGCGCCCCGCCCACTGGCTGGTGATCCTTTACGGCGCCACGATCGTCGATGCGCAAGTGCTGGGTCTGACCAGCGGCCGCATCTCGCGCGGCCATCGCTTCATGCATCCGCAGCCGGTGCACGTGGCCGATGCCGACGGCTGGCTGGACGCGATGCGCGCGGCGAAGGTGCTGGCCGATCCGCTCGAACGCCGCCAGCGCATCCGCGCACAGGTCGAGCAGGTGGCCGGACAGATCGGCGGCATGCCGCGCCTGGACGATGTGCTGCTCGATGAGCTGGCCAATCTCACCGAGTGGCCGGTCGCGATCGCCTGCACCTTCGAGAAAGCGTTCCTCACGGTTCCGCCGGAGGCGCTGGTGACCACCATGGTGGCGAACCAGAAATTCGTGCCGGTATTCGACGAGGCCGGCAAGCTCACCGAGCATTTCATCGGCATCGCCAACATCGAAAGCCGCGATCCGGCGGAGATCCGCAAGGGTTACGAGCGGGTGATCCGGCCGCGTTTCGCCGATGCCAAGTTCTTCTGGGACGAGGATCTGAAGACGCCGCTGGCCGAGTATCAGGATCAGCTGAAAAATGTCACCTACCAGCAGGCCCTCGGCAGCCTGTGGGACAAGAGCGTGCGGGTCGCCGAACTGGCCCGCGTGATCGCCAACCGGGTCGGCGTCGACGCCGGCCAGGCAACCCGGGCCGCGGCCCTGGGCAAGTGCGACCTGTTGACGCGCATGGTGGGCGAATTTCCCGAATTGCAGGGCGTGATGGGGCGTTACTACGCCAGCCATCACGGTGAGCAGGCGGAAATCGCCGAAGCGCTGGACAGCCATTACCGGCCGCGATATGCCGGTGACGCGATCGCACCGGGCGAGGTCGGCCAGGTGCTGGCCGTGGCCGAACGGCTCGATACGCTGGCCGGCATCTTCGCCGTGGGCATGAAGCCGGGCGGGAACAAGGATCCGTTTGCGTTGCGCCGGGCGGCACTGGGTCTGGCGCGCACGCTGATCGAGGCCGGCATGGAGATCGACCTCCGGGGCAGCTTCATCGAGGCGCTGGAACTGCTTCCCGACGAGGCGTTGGCGGCGGGCCTCAAACCCGGCAAGGACGGCAAGCCGCCGGTATTGAACGCCGGCCAGCGGCGGGCGATCCTGCTCGAGGAGCTGTACGACTTCGTGCTGGACCGGCTGCGCGGCTATTACGCCGAACAGGGTTTCGACAACGCGCAATTCGAAGCGGTGCTGGCGGTGCAGCCGGGCAGCCTGGTGGATTTCGACCGGCGCCTGCGGGCGGTGGCCGAGTTCGGCCGGCGTCCGGAAGCGGTCAGCCTGGCCGCCGCCAACAAGCGCGTCGCCAATATCCTGCGCAAGCAGGCCGAGGAGCCGGGTGCGCCGGCGATCAGCCGTGTGGTCGACCCGGCCTGTTTCGAGGCCGATGCGGAACGCGAACTGGCCGATGCGCTGGCGTCGGCACAGCGCGAGACGGCCGGGTCATTGCGTGCGGGCGACTACACCGCCGTGCTGGCGCGGCTGTCGCAGTTGCAGATGCCGGTGGATGCGTTCTTCGACAATGTGCTGGTGAATGCCGACGATCAGGCGGTGCGCGCCAACCGGCTGGCGCTGCTCGGTCAGTTGAAGGCGCAGTTCAGCGCGATCGCTGACATTGCCCTGCTCTGAGGCGCCGGCAGCTGTGCCGCCAGCACGCCGCCTCACGCGGTAGGGCGGCTCTGCCGGATGCGCTCGGCCAGACGGTGATTGAAATCCACCATGGCATCGGTATCCACATTGACCCCGCCGGGGCCGAGGATGGCATACAGCTCGGCCAGCATGTCCGAGTTGCCGGCCAGGGTCAGGTGACCACCCGCCAGGTCAAGCTGCGATTGCAGGATTTTCATGGCCGTGTCCAGGCGCTGCGCATCCACCGGTGCATCCTGCCGCAGCGGTGCGCTGGTCAGCGACGGATGGGAGCGGGTTCGCGAGCGCGGCGCCGGAACCATTTCGGTCGTGTGTTGCTCGTCCGGGATGTTGATTGCGGGGTCGACCTGGATCCCGCCTTCGCCGGCCACCAGCCAGACCAGCGAGATGCCGAGGGTTCGCGCCAGGGTGACGCAACGGCCGCGCGAGGGGTCGGTATTGCCGTCGCGCCAGCTGCGCACCACGCCCTCGGAAAACCCGCACATGCGGGCGATCTCGGTGGCGCTGCCGACACGCTGGATCAGCAATTTGATCCGGTCCGAGAAGGTCCCCGCGGGGGTGGGGTGATTGGGGTGATGCATTTTCATGGCGGAATTCATGGCAAGTTGATGTTGCGAGTCATGCAGGATGGTGTGGAAAGTTCATCCATGAATGCCGAGTCGAGACTAGTACGAAGGCGCGGCGAACAGCAACTTATTGCGTCATATTCTTTTTCGAACACAAATAATTGCGGCCCTCTCGCTGAAGGACCTTGTCGAAGCCTTGCGCCGGGCTTGCAAGGAGCTATCGCTTCCGGCGCAATGTTCCGGCGTGTCCGTGCGTACTGTGGCATGTGAAATGTTTCACGAGCCTTGCAATTTCTTGCCGCAAAGCACCAAGCTGCAGGCCTGTGCGCCGCTCCGCCACGGGCCACGGCCGGGTCAACTGATGCGCAAGCTTCTTTCAAAAGGCATGGCATGAGCCAATTCGCACTGCTGGGCAAGCGGCGCTTTGCGCCGTTCTTCTGGACCCAGGCGCTGGGCGCCTTCAACGACAATGCATTCCGCAATGCGCTGGTGATGCTGGTGGCGTTCCAGATGGGGCTGGATGACCACAAGGTGTCGCTCTACACCAATCTGGCGCCGGCGCTTTTCATCATCCCGTTCTTCCTGTTCTCGGCCAGCGCCGGGCAACTGGCGGAGAAGTTCGAGAAGACCCGGATCATCCGCTGGGTCAAGTTGTTCGAGATTTTCGCGATGGTGCTGGCGGCGATCGGTTTCTATACGCACCACACGTCGCTGTTGCTGGTGGTGCTGTTCCTGATGGGGTTGCACTCGACCACGTTCGGGCCGATCAAGTACGCGATCCTGCCGCAGGCGCTGAAGCAGGAGGAGCTGGTCGGCGGCAACGGGCTGATCGAGACCGGCACCCAGCTGGCGATGCTGATCGGCATGATCGTCGGCAGCGCGTTGATGGCCATCGCTGGTGTCGGCACGCTGTTGGCCGGCGCCGCCACGATTGCCGTGGCGATCGCCGGCTATCTGGCCAGCCGGGGGATTCCGCCGGCACCGGCCACCGCACCGGATTTGAAGTTCAACTTCAATCCGTACAGCGAAACCGTGCAGGTGCTGGGCATCACCCGCAAGGACCCGGCGGTGTTCAACGCGGTGCTGGGCATTTCGTGGTTCTGGTTCTTCGGCACCGTGCTGATCGCCCAGTTGCCGAATTACACCCGGGTCAACCTGGGCGGCAACGGCTCCGTCGAGATCCTGGTGCTGACCTTGTTCTCCATCGGCACCGGCATCGGCTCGCTGTTGTGCGAGCGGATGTCCGGACGCCGGGTGGAGGTGGGCCTGGTGCCGTTGGGCGCGTTCGGGCTGACCGCGTTCGGCGTCGACCTGTTCTTCGCCCGGCCCGGGGCTACCGTGACGCACGGGCTGGGATGGCTGGCGTTCCTGCACTCGGCCGGCAGCTGGCGCATTGCGTTGGACCTGACCCTGATCGGCGTGTTCGCCGGGTTCTACGTGGTGCCGCTGTTCGCGTTCATCCAGAGCCGCACGCCGCGCGAGCGACTGTCGCGGGTGATCGCCGGCAACAACATCCTCAACGCGCTGTTGATCACCTGCGCCGCCGGTTTCGGGTTGGGGCTGGGCGCACTGGGACTCGGTGTGCCGCAGATCTTCCTGGCCACGGCGCTGCTGAACGCATTGGTGGCGCTGTACATCTTCACCCTGGTGCCCGAGTTCGTGATGCGCTTCATCACCTGGGTGCTGGTGAACACGCTGTACCGGGTTCGCGTCGACGGCATGCAGCACATTCCCGAGCAAGGCGCGGTGCTGCTGGTGTGCAACCACGTCAGTTTCATCGACCCGCTGCTGCTGATGGCCAACCTGCGGCGGCCCGTGCGCTTCGTGATGTACCACCGGATCTATAACATCCCGTTGCTGCGTTTCGTGTTCCGCACCGCCAAGGCGATTCCGATCGCCGGGCAGAAAGAGGACCCGGTTTTGCTGCAGCAGGCCTATGACGCGATCGACGCCGCGCTGGCCGCCGGCGAAGTGGTGTGCATTTTCCCGGAGGGTGGGCTGACCCTCGACGGCAGGGTCGCGCCGTTTCGCCCGGGGGTGGAGAAGATCCTGGCGCGGCGGCCGGTGCCGGTGGTGCCGATCGTGCTGCGCGGCCTGTGGGGCAGCATGTGGAGCCGGCGCGACTCGATGCTGCATCGCGCACGCCTGCCGCGGCGTTTCCGCGCGCGGGTGGAGTTGGTGGTCGATACGCCGGAGGCGGCGGAACGGGCCAGCGCCGCCGTATTGGAGACGCGGATCCGCGAATTGCGCGGCGAAATGGCCTGACCGCGGTTGCGAGCTAGGAGC
>DATKVA010000035.1:0-30105 GCA_035530315.1 Rhodanobacter sp.
GGCGGTGACGCTGTAGCCGGCATCGGTCAATCGCTGCCGGGTGCGCGGGAAACTTGCCGGCATCAGCAGCGCATCGCCGATGCGCAGCACGTTCGCGGCGTGCGGTTCGGCGGGATCGATCTCGATGATGCGGAAACCGGCGAAGCGTTCGCGATCGACCCACGCCGGCTGCAGCAGCAGCGTGTCGTCGTCCAGCTGGGTCACGGCGGATTTCAGGTGCAGGCAACCGCGGGTCGGCACGCCTCGCACGGCATGGCCGAAGCCGGCCAGCAGCTGACCGAGCTGGGCGATGCCGTCGGCATTGCTGCGCCCCGACTGACCCACGTACAGCGTGCGGCCGAGCCGCAATACGTCGCCGCCATCGAGGGTGCCAGGCGCCTCGATCGCCAGCACGGGCCGATGCCGGCGCAGTTCCACCGCGATGCCGGCCACTTCGCCACGCCGTGAAGGCGCACCCGGACGGGTGGCGATCGCCACTTCGTCCAGCACGATCGCCACGTCCTCGACGAACACCGAATCCGGCAGCGCAGGCTCCGCCGGCAGCGCCAGCACGCGGCAGCCGAGCGCTTCCAGCGCATGCCGGTAGTCGCGGTGCTGCGCACCGGCCAGCGCGACATCGATCGCATCGCGCGGAATGAACGACAACTGGCAGCCGGCAAGCGCGGGGCTGACTTCACGGGTGATGGCGGTCCACATGGGGTTCCTTGGTCGACGAGAATCTCGAATAACCCGGCTCTTGGCATTCGCAGGAGCGCATCCTGTGCGCGATGGCTCTTGAGGCGCGTGCAGCAAGAGCATCGCGCACAGGGTGCGCTCCTACACATCGGGGTGATTCGAGCTGCCTGCGTTCGAGAGTTTAGCGCCCCGATTCACGGCGGCGTATCGGCATTGGAGCATGGATGCCGGGCCTGCCACGCGGCGAGCGCGACCCGATAGCGTTCGAGCGCTTCCTGATGGACATCGAATACGCAACGCGGGCAACCTTCGCCGCAGCACTCGGCGGCATCGGGTTCGGGCGGACGCAGCGGTGGGGGATCGGCGGCCGCATCCCCGGGCGTGCAGTCGTGCGGCATGACGTGCTCCGCATTCACGGCAAGGGTACCCCGGATTGTGCCGCCTGATCGACGCAGCCGTCCTGTGCCAACCGGCAGGGGTCATGTCGCATGCATGGTGCTGCTACCCTCGCGATGCAGGGGTATATTCGCTTTGCTTCGCAACGAATTCACTCCGGCAGGACAGGCAGGCAATCACACCGGAAACGGACACAGGAAAGCTCGATGCCGTCATCACGCACACGCATCATGTTCGCCTGCGCACTGCTGCTGGCCGGCAGTTGCGCTGCCAGCCGCGCGCAACGGGTTTCGGCGTGGATGGAACGTCAGCTCGAAGCCTCGCGCAAGTCCGAGCAGATCATGCGTGAGGCCGACACGCACAAGGGGTTGCTGGCCCAGTATCTGGCGATGCGCTATGCCTACGTCAGCGACACCGATCCGGCGTTCCGCGTCATCTTCGGCCAGTACCTGAGCTGGTACCAGACCTTCGTCGGCGATTACCCGCATGCGGCGGCCAGTTTCTCGATCAAGGAGCCGGCGTTGCCGGACGACCGGCCGTCGCCGCTGTCCAACCCCGATTACACCGCCCGCCCGGCGCTGGACGCTATCCCCGAGCTGGCCAGGCATTACCGGGCGGTGTTCTTCAACGAGGCGCACAACGTGCCGCTCACGCGCACGCTCACCGTGCAAGTGCTCGGCAAACTGCGTGCCGAAGGCTTCAATTACTTCGCCGCCGAAACGCTGTACCAGTCCGATACCAAGCTGCAATCGCGCGGCTATCCGATCAAGGGCAGCGGCTTCTACACCGAGGAACCGATCTGCGCCGAGATGGTGCGCACCGCACTGAAGCTCGGCTTCAAGGTGATCGCCTATGAGGCGCTGTCGGACGCCACCGGCGACGCGCGCGAAGCCGAGCAGGCGCGCAACATCTACAACCAGGTATTCAGGAAGGATCCCAAGGCGCGGCTGGTTCTCGATGCCGGCTACGCACACATCCAGGAATCGGGCACTTTCCTGGGCGGCTCCAGCATGGCCGAACACCTGCACCAGCTCAGCGGCATCGACCCGCTCACCGTCGAGCAGACCATGCTGTTTCCGCATCAATCCGCGGCCGACGATCACCCCTACTACGCCGCGGTCATGCAGCAACTGCATCCGAAGCAACCGATCGTGTTCGTGAACCGGTCGGGACAGCCATGGTCGCTGCGCCCCGGATACGACGTGAGCGTGTTCTTTCCGCCGCAGAAGATACGCCGCGACCGCCCCACCTGGCTCAGCCTCGGTGGCTTGCGCAAACCCTATTTCGTCAGCGGCAACCGCTGCGATCGCACCTTTCCCTGCCTCGTCGAAGCGCGCTATGCCGACGAGGGCAAGGATGCGATTCCGGCCGACCGCCTGATCCTCGACACCTTGCCGCTCAATGCCGTGACCAGCGACCGCGTGGGCAACGGCCTGATCATTCCGGTCAGCGACCTCTACCTGCGGCCGGGCAAGTACAAGCTCACTTACAGCGATTCCCACGCCGCCGTGCTGTTCCAGCAGGACATCACGGTGACCGACAAGAGCGACGACGTACTGGCCGATGATCCGCCTGTTCCGGATCGACCACGGACGGTGCGCAAACCACTGTTTGCCTGTGCGCCGGTCGGCTCGGTACCCAGCCAGTTTCAGGCCGACGCAGCGGCGTGTCCGATGCCCTGATTCAACGCGGTTGACGCCGCGCTGCCTGCAGCCGAACGGCTACGGCATCAAGACCGTACCGTGCGTGCGCGAGGCGAGGCACTGCAACGGGACCGCTCGCTACGCCAAGCATGGTCACCGTCAGGGTACTCGATCGCCATCGTGCGCACCCGGTCGGCTGAGGGCGCCGTTGCAACGGGTAGCTGCCGGCGCAGCTGCTGCATGCGGACTCGCCACGCGACGAACCGGCTGCTATAAATGCAGCGGGAATCCGATTGCGCGAACGACAGTTCGCGCAATCCACTACAGGGGAATGGTAATGATGGCTTGGCGACGCTGGATGGTTGCGGTTTCGTTGTTGCTGTGTGTTGCCGCGCTGCATGCGCAGCCGGTGTCCCTGGCCGATCTGGCCCGGCATGCGCAGTACAAGGATGTGAAGATTTCGCCCGACGGGAAGTATCTGGCCGCCACCGCCGTGGTCGACGGGCGCACCGTGCTGGCGCTGATCCGCCTGTCCGACAAGAAGGGCGAAATCGTGCGCCCGCGCGAGGAGGACGACGTCACCAGCGTCTGGTGGGTATCGCCCACGCGGGTGGTCTACGCCGTGGGTACCCGGGTCGGCGGCTTCGATGCACCACTGGCCACCGGCGAACTGTTCGCCGCCAATGCCGACGGCAGCGGCACGGAGATGCTGTACGGCTATCGCAAGGGCGGCATGAGTACCGGCTCGCACATCCAGCATGCGGTGGCCGAACGCGGCAGTGCCAGATTCATCGCGGCCATTCCCGACGATTCCGAGCACATGCTGGTCGCGGTCAGCCTGTGGGATGCCGCCGGGTTCGAGCGCGCGCTGCCGATCGCCTACCGCATGGACGTGCGCGACGGCATAAAGAACAAGATCATCACCGCGCCGATGCGCGGCGCGCGCTTCGTTGCCGACCACCACGGCCGGATCCGCTTCGCCTACGGCGAGGACAACGACGGCAACGAGCAGGTGTACCTGCACCCGGTCGACGGCGACGGCTGGCAGTTGCTGCCTGAACTGGGCGCGAACCGCTCCACGCCGATCGCGTTCAACCGCGACGACAGTGCGGCGTACTTCAGCTGCCCGGCACCGGGCGCGTACGGCATCTGCCGCTGGGATCCGGCGAAAAAGTCACTGGCCGTCGTGTGGAGCAACCCCACCGTGGAGGCGCGCAGCCTGTTGCAGGGCCTGGCCGACAACAGTGTCATGGGTGTGGGTTTCATGGATGGCCGTACCGGCACCGCGCTGTTCGATGCCCAGTCGATCGACGCGCAAACCCTGCTGGCGCTGATGAAGCAGTTCCCCGGCGAAAGCGTCCGTTTCGTCTCCGGCACGCGCGACGGCAGCCGCAGCGTGGTACTGGTGGAGGCCGACGCCGATCCGGGCACGTTCGTGCTGTACGACGCGAAAGCGAAAAAGCTCACGCCGCTGCTGGCCCGCGAGTCGTGGATCGATCCGGAACAGATGGCCAGCAAGCAGCCGTTCGATTTTTCCGCGCGCGACGGCATGAAGCTGCATGGCTACGTGAGCTATCCGCCCGGCAAGGAAAACGCGAAGCACCTGCCGCTGGTGGTGTTCGTGCATGGCGGTCCCTTCGGCATACGCGACGACTGGAATTTCGATCCCGACGTGCAGGCCATGGCGACCCGTGGCTATGCCGTGCTGCAGGTGAACTACCGCGGCTCAGGCGGCTACGGCTACGCCTACGAACATGCCGGCTGGCGCGAGTGGGGCGGCAAGATGCAGGATGACGTCACCGACGCCACCCGCTGGGCGATCGCGCAAGGCATCGCCGATCCGAATCGCATCTGCATTTTCGGCGGCAGCTACGGCGGCTATGCGGCACTCGAGGGCGCGGTGAAGGAACCGAATCTGTACAAGTGCGCGATCGGCTACGTGGGTGTCTACGATCTGCCGCTGATGTACCGCCGCGGCGACATCCCGCAATCCACCTATGGCGAGGCCTACCTCAAGCGGCAGCTTGGCGACGACATGACCGTGCTGGCGCAACACTCGCCGATCGACCAGCTCGATGCGCTCAAGGCCCACGTGATGCTGGTCGTGGGCGGCCGGGACACGCGGGTCCCGCCGATCCAGGGCCTTAGCCTGCACCAGGCGCTGGCCGCCCGGCACATCGCGCACGAATGGCTGTTCAAGCCCGACGAAATGCACGGTTTCTACGACGAAGCCAACCGTACCGAGCTCTACACGAAGCTGCTGCAGTTCCTCGACGCCAATATCGGCGCGGGTACTGTCAACGCAAGCACGGCCAGCACCGGCCATTGAGGCAGCTGTAGGAGCTCACCCTGTGCGCGATGCTCTTTGCCGGCGGACGCAAGAGCATCGCGCACAGGGTGCGCTCCTACAAGACGCCATGTTCTGGCAAAGTGCGTGGCACTGCCATCGGCCCCAGGAAAAACCTCGACCATGCACGCATCCATCCGGCTATCCCTGACCGCCCTGCTGGCGCTCGGCAGCGTCAGCGCCTTGGCGGCAACCGCCCCGAACGGCTCGATGCTGTATGCCCGCGACCCGGGCCAGCCGATCGACCAGGCCTATACCGCGCAGATCCTGAAGGACACCACCGACCCGTCGTTCAACTCGCCGCTGACCGACTACCTGCCCGCCTCCAGCAGCGTACCGACGCCCGAGAAAGTGCTGGGCCACATCGCCGGCGCGCCGGACTACCTGCCCTACTCGGCCGACGTCTATCGCTACTTCCGCGCGCTCGCCGCGGCCAGCCCGCGGGTCAAGGTGTTCTCGATCGGCAAAACCGAGGAAGGCCGCGAGATGATCGCGGTGGCGATCGCCGACGAAAACCTGCTGGCCAACCTCGATGCCAACAAGGCACGCCTGGCCAAACTGGCCGACCCGCGCCGCATCCAGATGGACGACGCCACCGCCGACCGGCTGATCGCCCAGTCGACCCCCGTGTACTACATCACCGGCACCATCCACTCCACCGAGACCGGCGCGCCGACCGCGCTGATGGAGCTGGCCTACCGGCTGGCGGTGGACAACGCGCCCTACGTCCGGCAGATCCGTTCGCACGTGATCACCCTGATCACGCCGATCGTCGAAGTGGACGGCCGCGACCGCATGGTGGATCTGTACAACTGGCACCTGGCGCACCCCGGCGAGAACTACCCGCCGCTGATGTACTGGGGCCACTACGTGGCGCACGACAACAACCGCGATGCGATGGCGATGACGCTGGATCTCACCCGCAACGTGGCCAATACCTATATCGGCTGGCACGCGCAGGTGCTGCACGACCTGCACGAATCGGTGCCGTTCTTCTACGACAACACCGTCGGCGACGGCCCGTACAACGCCTGGATCGACCCGATCCTCACCGGCGAATGGCAGCAGCTGGGCTGGGACAACGTGCAGGAGATGACCAAGCTCGGCATGCCCGGCGTATTCACCCATGGCGACTTCGACACCTGGAGTCCGGGCTACCTGATGTTCATCGCCGCCATGCACAACGGCATCAGCCGGCTGTACGAGACGTTCGGCAACGGCGGCGCCGACACCGTCAAGCGCATCCTCACACCCGAGGAATATGCGCGCACTTGGTACAAGCCCAACCCGCCGCTGCCCGAAGTGCTGTGGTCGCAGCGCGACAACAACAACTACGAGCAGACCGGCCTGCTGACCGCGCTGCATTATTTTTCCGACAACAGCCAGCTGTTCCTGAAGAACTTCTACCTCAAGAGCAAGCGCTCGATCGAGAAGCCGCAGCTGGCCGGTCCGGCCGCCTACGTGTTTCCCGCCAGCGACAAGCGCAGCGGATCGCGGGCCCAGCTGCTGCGGATACTGCAACGGCAGCACACCGAAATCAGCCGTCTCACCGCGCCGGCCACGGTGACGATACCCGCGTCGAAGGATGACGACGGCAAACTGAAACCGGCCACCAAACGCCGATTCGCGGCCGGCAGCTACGTGGTGCGCATGGACCAGCCGTATTCGCGCATTGCCGATGCCTTGCTCGATCACCAGTACTGGTCGCCCAAGGATCCGCAGCGTCACCCCTACGACGATACCGGCTGGTCGATGGGCGACCTGTTCGACGTGCAGGTCGTGCGGGTGACCGACAACAGCATCCTGAAGGCACCGATGCGCCTGCTCGACCAACCCGTGGCGGTGCCGCGGGGGCTGGCCGCGGTGGATCTGCCGCAGGCCAAGCTGCCGCGCATCGCCCTGATGCACACCTGGCTGGATACCCAGACCGAGGGCTGGTGGCGCATGGCGCTGGACAAGCTGCACGTGCCCTACGACTACATCAGCACCCAGGACGCGGCGCGCATCGGCGACCTGCGCGCAAAGTACGACGTGATCCTGTTCGGCCCCGTCGGCGACGTGAGCACACAGCAGATCGTCGACGGCCTGCCGATGTGGGGCAACCCGATGCCGTGGAAGACCACCCAATTGACCCCGAACATCGGCCGCATCGACAGTACGGACGACATCCGCCCGGGACTGGGCGACATCGGCGTCGAGCACCTGCGGCAATTCGTGCGCAGCGGCGGCCTGCTGATCACGTCGGAGGACACCGCCAAATTCGCCATCGACGAAGGCCTGGCACCGGGCGTCTTCATCACGCCCGCCACCGGCAAGCTCAAGGTGGTCGGCAGCGTGCTGCAGGCGAAGTTCGTCGACCGCAAAGGCCCGCTTGCGGCAGGCTATGCCAGCGACGACCTGGCGCTCTATAGCGCCGTGGGCCAGTCCTTCACCGTGTCCAACCTGGTCACCGGCGACAAGCGGCTGCCCAACGCCAAGGACTACCAGCGCCCGACCGGTCGCGGCGGCCCGCACGACATCGACATGCCCGAAGCTCGCGCCGCTGCCGAACCGCCGGCGCTGCCCGACGTGAAGCCGTGGCAGGCCTTGCCGCTGAACGCCGAGCAGACACGCAACAACCCGTGGGTGATTCCGGCCGACCAGCGCCCGCAGGTGATCCTGCGCTTTGCCGATGCCAAGCACCTGTTGATCGCCGGCCTGCTCGACGGCGCCGATCAGATGGCCGAGCGTGCCGCCGTGGTGGACGCCCGCTACGGCAAGGGCCACGTGCTGCTATTCGCCAGCAACCCGATCTGGCGCGGCGAGACCATCGGCAGCTACCCGCTGGTGCTCAACGCGATCGTGCATTTCGACCAGCTGGATAAGCCCCTCAAATAACCCCGGCTTGTTTGTAGGAGCGCGCTAGCGCGCTCCTACAGCATTTGGCGACATTCGATAAGGGCATTCGCGCACAGGGTGCGCTCCTACACGATGCTGCCCGACTCCGGCCGCGCTGCCGGCTTCGAGGGGAACGCTTCCATCAATGGCCGGATCAGATCCAGCGGCAGCGGAAACACGATGGTCGACGACTTGCCGTTGCTGGACATGTCGGCCAGCGTCTGCAGGTAGCGCAACTGCAGTGCCTGCGGCTGCTGCGACAGCATCGCGGCGGCGTCGCGCAGTTTCTCGGCGGCCTGCATCTCGCCTTCGGCGTGGATCACCTTGGCGCGGCGTTCGCGCTCTGCCTCGGCCTGCCGGGCGATCGCCCGCACCATCGTTTCGTTGAGATCGACATCCTTGATCTCGACGTTGGCCACCTTGATGCCCCAGGGGTCGGTAGCCTCGTCGAGGATCGTCTGCAACGTGCGGTTGATCGATTCGCGCTGCGACAGGATCTCGTCCAGCTCATGCTGGCCGAGCACCGAACGCAGCCGCGTCTGCGCCAGCTGGCTGGTCGCCTGGTAGAAATCGGCCACCTGCAGCACCGACTTGTCCGGCTCCAGCACGCGGAAATACACCACGGCATTCACGCGCACCGACACGTTGTCGCGCGAGATCACATCCTGCGGCGGCACATCCATCACGGTGATGCGCAGATCGACCCGTATCATCCGCTGCACCACCGGAATCATGATCACCAACCCCGGCCCCTTGGTTCCGGTGTAACGGCCCAGCGTCAGCATCACGCCGCGCTCGTACTCTGGCAGTACCTTGATCGAGGCGAGCAACAGCATCACCCCGAGTATCACCAGCATTCCGACGAATCCAATCATGATTGTCTCCCGTGAATCGTGTTGTGAACCAGCGGCTTTTGTGGGCTCGGCTTTTGTAGGAGCGGCTTCAGCCGCGATGCCCTTGCTGGCAGGACATGAAAAGCATCGCGGCTGAAGCCGCTCCTACAAAAGCCCTCCACAAAAAGCCGCTCCTATATCGGTGCCACCCACAATAACAGGCCCTGCCGCCGCACGATGCGCGCACGCGCACCAGCGGGCAGTGCGCTGTCGCTGCGCACGCGCCAGCGTTCGCCGTGCACCAGCGCCCAGGCTTCGCTGCCGGCTTCCACCGGCTCCAGCAATTGGGCGATTTCGCGCAGCATGGCCTCGTCCCCGGTGACCCGGCGCGAACGCCGCGCCCGGAACACCAGCCACAGCAGCAGGCCCAGCAGGCCCGCGGCACACACCGCGATGCCCGCGATGACGCCCAGATTCACGGCATAACCCGGCACGGCGGTATTCATCAGCATCACCGATCCCAGCACGAACGCAATCACCCCGCCGACGCCCAGTACGCCGACCGTCGGGTTGGCCGCCTCGGCCACCAGCAGGCCCAGGCCCAGCGCCATCAGCGCCAGCCCCGCGTAGTTCACCGGCAGCAGCTGCAGCGCATACAGGCCGAACAGCAGGCAGATGCCGCCGGCGATGCCCGGCAACAGCACGCCGGGATGTGTCGCCTCCAGCAACAGTCCGCCGATGCCGGCCAGCAACAGCAGGTAGGCGATGGTCGGGTTGGTGATGATCGCCAGGAAACGTGCGCGCGCATTCGGCGCATAGTCGCGCACGGACAGCCCCTTGAGCTGCAGCGTCACCGTGCGGTCGCCGACGCGCACCTGCCGGCCATCGGCCTTAGCCAGCAGATCGGGCACGTCGTTCGCCACGAAATCGATCACGTGCCGCTGCGCCGCTTCGCTGGCGGTCAGCGTGGCCGCGCCACGCACGGCCTGCTCGGCCCAAGCCGCATTGCGCCCGCGCAGTTGCGCCAGCGAACGGATATAGGCGATCGCATCGTTGAGCACCTTGTGCGACTCGGCATCGCCGCCATCGCCCACCGCCGGCGCGGCCGACGAACCCGCCGCGGCCGGCTGCCTGGTGCCGGTTTTCGGCAACGGCAACGGCAACGGCGTGCCGCCGCCCAGGCTCACCGGCGTGGCCGCACCCACATGCGTGGCCGGCGCCATCGCGGCGATCTGCCCCGCATACAGGATGTACGTGCCCGCCGAGGCCGCCCGGGCGCCGCCCGGCGCCACGTACACCAGCACCGGCACCTTGCAGGCCAGCATGCGCGCGATGATCTGCCGCATCGAATCGGACAGTCCGCCCGGCGTATCCAGCCGCAACACGATCGCCACCGCGCCGTCGGCCACCGCGCGCCTGGAGGCATCGTCGAAATATTCCGCCGTGGCCGGCCCGATCGGCCCATCCAGCGCGATCTGCGCCACCGCGGCCGTGCCCTGTGCGTGATCGGGTGTGGTCGCCGCAACGGCCGCGGCGGCGCGCATCGAAAGCGTGCAACAGACCACGAACCATCCGAGCCACAGCCAGCGTGCCATCGTCCACTTCCCGCCGAGATCAGTGTCGATGGGCATCGTAGCGCGAAATGCGTGGGCGAAAGGTTGACGGACTCATGATGATCGGGTGTGCAGCTCCCTCCCCTGCTCGCAGGGGAGGGTTGGGGAGGGGTCGCTCTTCACCCCCCAAGTCAAGAGCACCCCCTCCCAGCCTCCCCCTGCTTGCAGGGGGAGGAGCCCGGACCACCGGCTTATTTCGCCGTTGCGGCCGCGGCGGCCGGCTTCATCATCGCCTCGCGCTGGGCCTTGAACGGGCTGTCGGCATACCACTGTGGCCAGACACCGGTGTGGCTCAGCTTCTGCCCCAGTTCGTACAGTGCCTGGGTATCTTCGAGGATACCCGAGTAGTCCCAGTTCGGATTGAACACGTCGTTCGGCGTGTGATACCGGTGCGCGGTGTAGTCGGCGGCGGCCTTCTCGCCCGCCGCGCGGCCGCCATCGAGCAGGTCCAGACCCGAGCTGGCCAGCATCGCGGGCACGCCGGCCTTGGCGAAGTTGAAATGATCGGAGCGGAAGTAGAAGCCATTTTCCGGCGTGGTTTCCTGCGCGGTCACCCGCCCCTGGGTCTTCAGCACGTCGGCCAGCATGTCCTCCAGTTGCGACTGGCCCTTGCCGATCACCGTCATGTCGTGCGCGCGGCCGATGATCGGCAGCGCATCGACCGCGATGTCGGCCACGGTCTTGTCCAGCGCGAACACCGGCTTGGCCGTGTAGTACTGCGAACCGAGCAGGCCCGACTCCTCCAGCGTCGGCATGAAGAACAGCACGCTGCGCTGCGGCGGGGTCTTCTGGTGGGCGAAGGCATCGGCGATTTCCAGCAGCATGCTCAGGCCGGTGCCGTTGTCGATCGCGCCGCTGTAGACCTGGTGCCCCTTGAGCGTGGGGTCGGTGCCCAGATGGTCCCAGTGTGCGGTAAAGACCACCGCCTCATGCGGCTTGCTGCGGCCCTTCACCATCGCCAGCACATTCTTCGACTCGAGGTGCGCGATCTTGTTGTGCAGGGTCAGCGAGGCGGTGGCGTGCAGCGGCACCGCCTTGAAGCCCGGCTTCGCCGCATCCTTCGCCAGCGTGTCGAAATCCAGGCCGGCGGCGGCGAACAGCCGCGTGGCGGCCGCATGGGTAAGCCAGCCGGCCACCGGCAGGCGCGGCGCGGGATCGACGCGGGTGGGCAGGCTCAGCTGCGGCCCGCTGCCGCTGTTCTGCAGCACGCTGAACGGGTAGCCGGCCGCCGCATCGCTGGTGTGCACGATGAAGCAGGCGGCGGCGCCCTTGAGCGCGGCCTCGGCGTACTTGTAGGTCCAGCGGCCGTAATAGGTCATCGTGCGGCCCTGGAACAGCTTCGGGTCCGACGTGGCGAAACCCGGGTCGTTGACCAGCACGATCACCGTCTTGCCCTTCACGTCGACGCCCTTGTAGTCGTTCCAGTGCCAGTTCGGCGCATCCACGCCATAGCCCAGAAACACCACCGGCGAGTTCTTCAGGTCGACCGTGGCCTTGGCCTGCAGCGTCTGCGCCATCATGTCGGTGCGGTAGGCGAATGTTGCGTGCTTGCCGTGGCTGGCGATGTCCAGCGTGGTATCGGTATTGAGCAGCAGGGTCGAGTCGGCCGGCACCGCCTGGAAAAACGAGCCGTGGTTGCCCGGCTGCAGCCCCATGCGCTTGAACTGCGCCACCAGCCAGGCGGTGGTGCGCTGTGCACCCAGCGTGCCGGGCTTGCGCCCGCCGAACGCATCGGAGCTGAGCGTCTTGTCGAAGCGCGCAAAATCCGCGGCATTGATCTGCGGCGCCAGCGCCACCGGCGCTGCGGATTCGGAAGCCGGCACCGCCGGGTGCGCGGCCTGCGGCGCGGGCGCTGCCGCCAACGGGCCGGCGGCCACGCTCAGGGCAAGCAGGGAAACGAAGGTCGTGACGCGCATCGGACAGCTCCTGCGGTTGCAAACAAGTATCTTGCCTGATCAAACGTTTTTCGTCATTCCCGCGAAGGCGGGAATGACGAGCTTTGTAAGTACCCGGCGAACGGGGTGACTTCGGCCACTGCCCGCTGCAATCAGGCGTTCGGCTGGGCGGCGGATGCGTGTGTCCCCACGCGGGACTTGCGCAGCGTTTCGCGCGCCAGGTTTGCCGTCTTGTCGAACACCACGACGCGATTGCGGCCCGTATTCTTGGCCTGGTACAGCGCGTCGTCGGCATGGATCAGCAGCTGGCGCAGCTCATAGCCGGAGCAGGCCGTCGTGGCCACGCCGAAACTGGCGGACACCACCACGTCCAGCACATCGGCATCGGCCACCGTGGCGATCGCCACACGCAGCTGCTCGACGCGGCCGGCGACCTGGTCCAGCGTGCACTCGGGCAGCAGCACGCCGAACTCCTCGCCGCCGAGGCGGCCGAAGATATCCGTCGACCGCAGGTGCGCCTGGCAGGACTGCACGGCATGCATCAGGACGCGGTCGCCGGTCGCGTGGCCATAGGTGTCGTTGAAGTCCTTGAAATGATCCAGGTCGATCAGCACCAGGCAGGCATCGCGTGCCGACTTCTTGCAGTACTGCAGTTCGCGTTCGGCCTCGGAAAGAAAATGCTGGCGGTTGCAGATCCCGGTCAAGCCGTCGCGTCGGGCCAACTTCATGAAACGCAGCTGCGAGCGCTTGATCCGGTAGGTCAGCAGCGCAATGAACGCCAGCACCGTCAGCAGCAGGATGATGTACAGCCGGCTGGTTTCGGCCGCCTTCCGGTCGAGGGACTGCCGCAACTTGAGGATCTGGTTCTGCTTGCTCAGCGCGTCGATCTGCTGTTTCTTCGCCAGCACTTGCTGTTTGACGATCTGATACGCCAGCGCCTTGGCGCTCACGTCATTCAGATAACCCTTGTCGGCGGCCATGTATTTTTCGTGGTAGCTGAGGGCTTTCGCCAAGTTGCCTTGCTTCTTTTCGATCCGATAGAGCAGCCCATAGGCGGTGGCAAGCGGTTCGGTATATTCGTTCTTGACGCTGCTCTCGATCGCGTCGAGTCCAAATTGCCTGGCCCTCGCTAGATCACCGACGTTCCAGTACGCCTGCGCCAACAATGCATTGAAAGTCGAAATCATGGCCGGATATCGGGTAGCCTTGACTTCAGCATAATTTTTTTGCAGCAACCTGATGGCGGCCTCGGGCTGGCCTTGCTGAAGATCAAAACTCGCCACGTAGGAACGAATCGCGCTGGCAAAGAGAGGTTCATTCGCTCTGACGCAGGTCTCGATGCCGGCCTGAAATTGCGTACCAAGCGACTGCAGCTTCTGGCTCTTGTATAACGATTGAAGCTTGAACGTGTTGGCTTTGCAGACGTTTGCGTCGGCCGGGCTTTCCTTGAGCATCTGATCCGCATATCTTGTGGCCAAATCGTATTGCCCTGCCTCGATGTAGAGCTGTGAGGCAATAGCCGTGACTTGTATGCGTGCACCTTTGTCGGCCACTTCCGGCAAGTGTTCGAGGAGTTGATTCAGGCGCGAAAAAGCCTCCTCATAATGGGCTCCGATACCGAGAAGATTGACAGCGGTGACGCCTGCCCGAAATCGTAACAGGGGATCAGTGGATTGATCGATAACCGTGTTCAGCAGCCGAATGGCCGACTGGTAATCGCCGCCATAGCCAATCTGAAACCCTTTGAGATAACTAAGGTACAACTGCTGCTGCGCAGACAGTTTCATCGTGCCATCGCCGAGGCGCTGCAGCAGCGCAGTGAACTCGGCATGGTTGGATGTCTTGGCAGCGTCAGCCTGCCTGAGCAATTGCGCAGGGTCGTTTGACACAGGCGCGGCCACGACGGCTGTGCCTATCAGCAAAAGCGCCGGCAAGACCCAGCCGACGAGGAACGCCCGGTAGCGACTACCCGAGCGGAACATCGACTAGCCAGCCGATGTCACGGCGCGAAACGCATGACACAAGGTAATCTCCTCATCATCGCGCGACGGGCTCTCCTCGCTGTCGTCGTCCTCATCCTCCTTGCCCGGAACCATCAAACAGCAGAGATGTCCACGTCCCAGCAACTCCTCAATCTTCCGCTGATCCTTGGCAAGAATCGCCGCCCGCAACTCCGGATCGATCTGCGCACCCGCCAGCGCAAGTTCCACTTCGTCCTGCGAGGCATGGCGCAACCGCGCATCCTGTCCCATCCGTTCAAGCAAATCGATGACATTCGACATGATGTTTCCCCTGAGCATTGGTTGTATTGGTGACGTACCACGATGATCGGCAAACCGACCATCGGCGTTCTGACAACAGCCCCGCTTCTCTTGCCGCATCAACACAAGACGTGAACCCCAGGCTGACCACCAGGTGTTCGGCAGCCCGGTTTTCCGCAGAAAATTTCACCTCGATCTCGTTGAAGGGCGACGCCGCGAAGATGCGTTCCATCAGCGCCGCAAGCGCCTCGCGTGCGAACCCCTGCGCGCGAGCCTCGCGTCTCAACACCAAGCCTACTTCAAGTCGACGCGCGGCAACATCATAATGTGACGTACCGCAAATTCCCAAAGGCTGTAGGGTCGCCTTGTCGAGCATCGCCAGAAAGCATCCCTTCAGCGAAGGCTTGCGCTGCTGTGCGGCGATTTTCCGGAAACGGCTCGACGCCTGCTCCGCGGACAGCGGCTTTCCGATGAAGCGCATGGTTTCCGGATCGGTGTAAAGGCCGTGGAACAAGGCTTCGTCCCCCGCCTGCAGCGGCCGCACGAGCAGCCTCGCGGTCTCGAACTCGAACGCCGGCAGTGCGATCCCGTCCATGCGTTCAGATGTCTCCGGCCAGGGCCAGGTCCAGTTCGGCCAGCCGCGCCCGCATCGCGGGATCGGCCTGCATGGGGCGGGCCGGCGGGACCACCACCGTGTCGGCCATGCCGACGTCCGCCTGCGGCAGGTCGCCCAGCGCCAGCCGCTCGATCCGCGCCTGCTGGATCGGCAAGGTGGGCGTGCGGTAGATGATCACCTCGTGCTGCAGCGGGTAGTCGCGCGCCAGCACGTCGACCAGCACCTGGCGGTAGGCCGGGCCGGTGGAGAAGCGCGCCAGCGACTGATCCCCGACCAGGCCCACCTGCCACAGCACCAGGTACGCGGTGGGGTCGATGCGGCGCTGGTAGAACAGCAACTGGCTGGCCTCGAAATGCTGGCAGCCGAACTTGCCCGGGTCGATGCCCAGATCGGCATACAGGCAGTCCTCGGCGGAAATGCCTGGCTCCATGTGCGCGGGGTAGCCCTCGCGGCGGGCGATCTCGATGGACTTGTGCGGCGCCCACGCGAACACGCCGGGATGCCCGTAGAACACCCCGCACACCCGCTGGCCCGCGCGCACCTCGGTGAGGATGGCGTCGACCATCTGCCGGTAGGTCTGCATGCGCGACTTGCCCTCGCGGTAGTACGGCTGCAGGCTGCGTACGTCCTTGTGCATGCGCGTCAGCCACAGCTCCACGATGCCGTCGGAAACCCCGGCGAACACCACGTCCGACTGTTCGATATGGCTGCGCGCCAGCGGGCCCAGGTGCGAGCCCAGCGTCATGCCGAGGCCCACGCACACCAGGCTGCCGGCTCCACGGTTCAACGAATCCATCTTTGCCTTCCTGCCCCAAACCCTGCGCCTGCACCGCTGGCAGACCGAGTTACGCACAGGAACCGGACTTGGCGCAAGTCGACGAATGCCGCACTGCTCGCCAACACTGGGCCAGAGCCGGCTATCCCTGCGCCAGCGCCCAGCGCCCGAGCGTGCGGTAACCGCCCTGCCCGACCACGCTGTGCAGCAGCGCGAAATCCGCCACCGGCCAGGTGACCGGTTCGATCGCCGCCGGCTCCAGCATCGCGCCGTGGCTGTAGGCCAGCGTCACATGCGGGATGAAGCTCCGTTCCAGATGGCCGCCCAGACCCGCCAGCAGCAGCGCGTGGCCCAGCGCATGCCACAGCTCTTGCAGCGCCGCGGGGATCACCGCGCCGCGCAGCACGCACGGTGGCTGGCGGCCGTGGAAGCTGGCGACGCTGTCCAGCGTCCACGCGAAGGGCGCACTGCGCACGGTGCCGGCCGCCGCCACGGCGGCGTCGACCAGTTCGGGCCGCAGCGCCGTGTCGTTGCCGAGGAAATGCACCGTGGCGTGATAGCGCGCCGGATGCACCCAGCGCAGGCGCGCGCCCGGCCGGCTCGCCTTGAGGACTTCGCCGGCATGCGCCAGCCGCTCGCGCGTGGCCGGGTCCGGCACCAGCGCGAAGAACAGCCGATGGGTTGCCGCAGGCTGCGCCTCGCCTTCCGGTGGCGCCGAGCTCATTGGCCCGTGCGTGAGGACGCCGGTGCCGAAGCCGCTGCCGCGGGCAAGGTCGCGCCGACCAGTTGCGCGCGAATGGTCCGCAATTTCGCCTTGAGCGCCGCCTCATTGGCCGGTCCGGCGCGCAGCAGCATCTTCTGTCCGGCCGACAGCGATTCCAGCGCAGGATCGGCGTACACGTAGTACGGCGGCTTCGGCTGCGCCAATGCTGCCGGCCGGGCCAGATCCGGCGCGGCCAGCAGGTTGTCGATCACCGCGATCAGGCGATCGTTGAAGTAGCCCTTGGGATAGCCAAGCTGCACATAGGCCTGCTGGAACAACGGGTAGTAGTGCACGTACCAGCCGACCAGCGCCCTGGGGTCGACGCTTTTCACCACGCGCATGTACGGCGCATAGCGCGCGACGTTCGCGTCGCTCATCACGGTCTTGCCGTCGACGCTGGCGGTGAGGAAACCGCCCTTGGGCGTATGCAGCGGAAGGATGCGCTGGGCCACCGCCCGGCGTGGCAGGGCATCGATGGTGGCCACCATGTTCGGGATGATCTGCGTGGACACCAGCAACGATCGCAGCTCGCTGCCGCCGGCCAGCGCGGCGAGCGTGTCCGTCACGCTGGCATCGCTGTTCTCGAGCGACGGCAGTGCCGCCGTCGACGCCTGCGCCGGGCCGGACGCCTGTGCGATCGGATGCCGGATGGCCGGTGCCGGCGCCACGCTGGCAGTGGAAGCCGCTGCCGGCGCTGGCACCGGAGCTGGCGCGCTTTCGTGCAAGGCCTTGCGCGCCATGTACACGCCGGCCACCACGACCGCCACAACCACGACCACCGCCGCCACCCAGCTTCCCACCGATGATTGCCTGCCCATCGCCAACCTCCTCAACTGTATGCCGGTATGCGTTCTGACTTGTGCGGGGGTGATTCGTTCACTCGCCCGCGCCCGGGCAAATGCCGATCCCGCAGCATGATGCACAACCTGACGCGATCGCGGCGATCCGTCAAGGCTCGTAGGAGCGCGCTTGCGCGCGATGCTCTTGCTCCACCTTTGACAAAGAGCATCGCGCGCAAGCGCGCTCCTACCAAATCGGGATTATTCGAGCTGCGCTGGAGAACGTCAGTGCGGCAACGCCGGATGAAATGGCCAGAGCTGCGGAATCAGCCACATCGACAGCGTGCAGAACAGCAGGATCAGCGGTATGCCGACTTTCATGAAGTCGGTGAAGCGGTAGCCGCCCGCGTAATACACCATCGTGTTGGTCGGGTAGCCCACCGGCGTGGCGAACGAGGTGGCCGCGGCAAACGCCACCGCCACCACGAACGGACGCGGGTCGACGTGCAGCGCATGGGCCACCGAGGCGGCGATGCCCACCATCAGCACCACCGACGGGTTGTGCCCCATCAGCTCGGTCAGCAGGGCGGTCAGCAGGTACACCATCAGCAGCGCCGCCAGCGGGTCGTGACTGCCGACCAGCGCCATGCCGGCGTGCACCGCGATGGCCGACAGCCCGCTCTTCTCGACCGCGATGCCCAACGGCAGGATCGCGCCGAGCAGGATGATGATCTTCCAGTCCATGCCTTCGTAGACGTCCTTCCGGCCGAAGCAGCCGGTCAGCGCCATCGCGGTGGCGCCGCAGATCGCCGCGATCGGAATCGGCAGCCAGTGCATGCCGGAGATCACCACCACCGCCGCCATGATCGCCACGGCATAGAACGCCTTGCGCGGCGTGCGGTGCGCATCCTCGCGCTCGCTCAGCACGATCAGCGTCTCGTCGTTGCGCAGGTTGGCCATCGCCTCCTCGTCCACCAGCATCAGCAGCACGTCGCCGACCGCCAGTGGCACCTCGCTGAGTTTGTCGCGCAGCACCTGGCCGCGCCGATGGATCGCCAGCGCCGCCGCGCTGTAACGCCAGCCGATGCCGGTCTCGCTGAAGCGCCGCCCCTCCGCCGGACTGGCCGGTGCCACCATGACCTCCACCATCACCCGCGGATGATCGTCGGTGCGCGGATAGTGGCCTCCGGGCGCATTGCGCAAATGTGTCTGGCGACGAAACTCCTCGATCTTGTCCCAGTCGCCGCGGATCAGCAGCACATCGCCCACCGCCAGCAGCTGCGAGCGCGGCGACCACATGCGGCGTTCGCCGCGCAGCAGTTCCAGCGGATAGACACCGAAGCGCTCGCCCAGCCGGGCATCGGCGATGCTCTTGCCGAGCAGCAGGGACTGCCCGGTGACTTCCAGCTCGGTGACGTACTTGCCGATGTCCGCCTCGGCGGGCATGTCGGTCTCGACATGGCGCGGCAGCAGCCAGCGGCCGATCAGCATCAGGTAGACGATGCCGACCACCGCCAGCACCGCGCCCATCTCGGTGAACTCGAACACGCCGAATGCCGGCAGGCCCTCCTTCTGCGCCAGGGTATCGGCCAGCAGGTTGGACGAGGTGCCGATCAGCGTGCAGACGCCGCCCATCTGCGCGGCGAACGCCATCGGCATCAGCACCCGTGCCGGCGAAGTGCCGGTGCGCTGGCACACCTTCAGCGCCAGCGGCAGGAAGGTGGCGACCAGCGCGATGTTCTTGATGAACGCGCCCAGCGGTGCGATCGCCAGCATCAGCGCCAGAGTCAGCAGCCACGGCCGCTTGATCCGCATCAGCAGGCGGCTCAGCGGCTCCAGTGCGCCGGAGCGCTCGATCCCCATGCTCATGGCGAACATCGCCGCCACCGTCACCGTGGCTTCGTTGCTGAAACCGCTGAGCGCCTCGATCGGGCTGACGATGCCCAGGATCACCAGCGCGGCCAGCACCATCAGGGCGACCAGGTCGATGCGCACCTTCTCGCTGGCGAACAGCACCATCGCGAAGACGATGACCGCCACGACGGCCCATGCCTGCCAATTCATGCGGCAAACCCGCCGCAATTCGTCAAGGCCCGGCATGCCAGGAACGGTGAATCGGCGGACTGGCGCATCGAGGTCTCCATAGCCGGTGGGCGCTCCATGTCAGGTGACGGCTGGTGTGGACGCCGACGAGATGGCATGCGGAAAAATCCGTGGCGGCAGGCGAGCGGGATCGAACGGTTATTGCGGATGATGGCAACCGGAACATTCACCCGGGGTTATGCCGCACCGGCAAAGTGGAAGTGAGTGGAGAAGAGCGGGAAACGAAGGTGACGCATCAGGGCCGACTTTCACGCATTTCTCACTCCGCTGCATTCGTTCCCCGCCCTTCAGCGCGGCGGCGGCAAGCCGCCCATGCCACCGCCCATGCCGCCCATGCCTTTCATGGCACCGCGCATCTGCCGCATCAGCCCCTTGCTGCCGCCCCTGGACAGCTTGGACATCATTTTTTCCATCTGCATGTACTGCTTGAGCAGGCGATTGACGTCGGCCGGCTGGGTGCCCGAACCGCGCGCCACGCGGGCGCGGCGCGAGCCGTTCAGCAGGTCCGGATGGCGACGCTCCTTCTTGGTCATCGAACAGATGATCGCGATCATCCGGTTCATCTCGCCGTCGTTGACCTTGGACTTGACGCTGTCGGGCAGATTGGCCACGCCCGGCAACTTGTCCATCAGGCCGGCCAGTCCGCCCATGCTGCCCATCTGCTCCAGCTGATCCTTCATGTCGTTGAGGTCGAAGCGCTTGCCCTTCATCACCTTCTGGGCCAGCTTCTGCGCCTTTTCCTGGTCGACCTTGCGCTCGACTTCCTCGACCAGCGACAGCACGTCGCCCATGCCCAGGATGCGTTGCGCGAGGCGATCGGGATGGAACGGTTCCAGCGCATCGGTCTTCTCGCCGGCGCCGAGGAACTTGATCGGACGGCCTGTGACGTAGCGCACCGACAGCGCCGCACCGCCGCGGGCGTCGCCGTCGGTCTTGGTCAGGATCACGCCGGTCAGCGGCAGTGCCTCGGCGAACGCCTTGGCGGTGGTGGCGGCATCCTGGCCGGTCATCGAGTCGACCACGAACAGGGTTTCGATCGGCGTGATCGCGGCATGCAGGGCCTTGATCTCGGCCATCATCGCCTCGTCCACATGCAACCGGCCGGCGGTGTCGACGATCAGTACATCGATCACTTCGCGCCGGGCCGCGGCAACCGCAGCCCTGGCGATGGCGACCGGGTCCTGACCGGCTTCGGACGGGAAAAACTTCACCCCGACCTGTTCGGCCAGGGTGCGCAGCTGCTCGATCGCGGCCGGGCGATAGACGTCGCAGCTGACCACCATCACCCGCTTCTTCCTGCGCTCGGTCAGCAGGCGCGCCAGTTTGGCCACCGTGGTGGTCTTGCCGGCACCCTGCAAGCCCGCCAGCAGCACCACCGCCGGCGGTTGCTGGGCCAGGTTCAGTTCGGCATTGGCGGTGCCCATCACCGTGGTCAGCTCGTCGCTGACCACCTTGATCAGCGCCTGGCCCGGGGTCAGGCTTTTCAGCACGTCCTGGCCGACCGCGCGCACCTTGATCCGCTGGATCAGCGCCTGCACCACCGGCAACGCCACGTCGGCTTCGAGCAGTGCAATGCGCACCTCGCGCAGGGCGTCGCGGATGTTTTCCTCGGTCAGCCGGCCGCGGCCGCGCAGACGATTGACGGTGGTGGAAAGGCGTTGGCTGAGCGATTCGAACATGATGGGACCGGCGTACGGGAAAGTGATCGATTATAGCGGACGGTATTGCGGACGGACCGGCACGCCAGGAGCCTGCCTGACTTTGGTGGTCGAGGCGAGAATTCGGCTGTGCGAGGACAGATTTCTGACGATTCGCCGGCCCATAGTGGTGCTATGGGCCAAGAAGCGGCGGAAATATGGACCGCACAGACGGATTCGCAGCCCGGCCAACCAAAGTTCGACAGGCTCCTCGGCATGCACGATCGGCCAGCCTTGTGCGACACTGAGGGGCTATGGTCATACACGTGCTCGCCCTGCTTGCCATCGTGCTCTATCTCGCCGCCGCGGGAGGGCTGGCGCGCCCGCTGCTCAGTGGCGGCCCGCCGCTGAACCGGCTGGCGTTGGGGCTGGCGGGCGTGGCGGTATTGATCCATGCCGGGATCCTGCTGGGCATGCACCGCGGCGCGCTGGATCTGCACTTTTTCGCGGCACTGTCGCTGACCGCCTTCGTGGTATCGACGTTGACCCTGCTGGTGAATCTCTCGCGCCCGGTCGCCGCACTGGGCGTGATCGTGTTTCCGCTCACCGCCATGCTGATCGCAGTGGACAGTTTCCTGGCGCCGCCGACCTTGCCGCAGCCGATGGACTGGCAGATCAAGCTGCATGTCACGGTGGCGCTGATCGCCTTCAGCGTGCTGTCGATTGCCGCCGCGCTGGCGATCCTGCTGGCGGTGCAGGAACGCGCCTTGCGCCATCGCCAGTTCGGTCCGTGGCTGCGTGCCCTGCCGCCGCTGACGCTGACCGAGACCCTGCTGTTCCGGCTGATCGGCGCCGGCTTCACGCTGCTTTCGTTGACCCTGCTGACCGGTGCGCTGTTCGTGGACAACCTGTTCGGCCAGCATCTGGCGCAAAAGACGCTACTGTCGATCGTGGCGTGGCTGGTGTTCGGCGTGCTGCTGTTCGGACGCTGGCGGCATGGCTGGCGCGGCCAGCGCGCCGTGAAACTGACCCTGATCGGCATGGCCGTGCTGCTGCTGGCGTTCTTCGGCTCCAAGGCAGTGCTGGAGCTGGTGCTGCATCGGGGGATCTGAATGGGCAGCCAGCAATTCGTCCTGACGCTGTCGTGCCCCGACCGCCCCGGTATCGTGAATGCGGTGTCCAGCCATCTCGCCGCGCAAGCCTGCAACATCCTCGAAGCCCAGCAGTACGGCGACCCGGAAACCACACGTTTCTTCATGCGCATCGTGTTCCATTCATGCGATGCGAAAGCGCCGCTCGACGAACTGCGCAATGGCTTCATGACGGTGGCGCAACGCTTCGGCATGCAATGGACGCTGCGCGACCGCAGCCAGTGCCGCCGCGTGTTGCTGATGGTGTCGAAGTTCGACCACTGCCTGGCGGACATCCTCTACCGCTGGCGCATCGGCGAGCTGCCGATGGAGATCGTCGGCATCGTCGCCAACCATCCGCGCGAAACCTTCCGGCACCTCAATGTCGACGGCATCCCGTTCCATTACCTGCCCGTCGACAAGAACAGCAAGCTGGCGCAGGAAGCGCAGGTGCGGGACGTGATCGAACACACCCGGGTCGAACTGGTGGTGCTGGCGCGCTACATGCAGGTGCTTTCCGATGAACTGGCCGGCACGCTGGCCGGCCGCTGCATCAACATCCACCACTCGTTCCTGCCCGGTTTCAAGGGCGCACGACCCTATCATCAGGCGCACCGTCGCGGCGTGAAACTGATCGGTGCCACCGCGCACTTCGTCACGCCCGAGCTGGACGAGGGGCCGATCATCGAGCAGGACATCGAGCGCGTGAGCCATCACGACACGCCCGAGGACATGATCCGCATCGGCCGCGACATCGAACGCCGGGTGCTGGCGCGCGCGCTGCGCCATGTACTGGACGACCGCGTGCTGATCGACGGCCGCAAGACGGTGGTTTTCTTCTCCTGACCCGCTATCGCAACGGTGATCCCATGCAACTGATCGGCATGCTCGACTCCCCCTTCGTGCGCCGCACGGCGATTTCGATGCAGATGCTCGGCATCGCGTTCGAGCATCGCTCGCTGTCGGTGTTCCGCGACTTCGACGCGTTCCGCCGGATCAATCCGCTGGTGAAGGCGCCTACGCTGATCTGCGACGACGGCGTGCAGCTGGTCGACTCCGGCCTGATCATCGATTACCTCGAATCGACCGTCGCGCCGGACAAGCGCCTGCTGCCGGCCGAGCCGGCAAGCCGCCGCGCCGCGCTGCGGCTGATCGGGGTGGCGCTGCTGGCGGCGGAGAAATCCGTGCAGGTCGTCTACGAGCGCAAGCGCCCGGACGAACTGCGCTACCAGCCCTGGCTGGAGCGGGTGGCCGGACAGCTGAATGCGGCCTGCGCGATACTCGATGGTGAAGCCGGCACGCTCGCGTCGCCCTGGCTGCAGGGCGACCAACCGGGCCAGGCCGACATCACGGTCGCGGTAGCCTGGAGCTTCATCCAGCTCGTGGTGCCGGAGCTGGTGGCCGCCCGCGATTACCCGGCGCTGGCCGCCTTCGCCGCCCGCGCCGAACAGTTGCCGGCGTTCCGCGCCTGGCCGCTGCCCACGGACTGAAAACCCGTCAGCGGCAGGCGTCGATCGCCTCGGACAGGCGCTCCACCCCGATCACTTCGAGTTCGCCGACGCGGCCCTTCTTCGGCGCATTCCCCTTCGGCACGATCGCGCGCTTGAAACCGTGCGTGGCCGCCTCTTTCAGGCGCTCCTCGCCGTTGGGCACCGGGCGGATCTCGCCGGACAGGCCCACCTCGCCGAACGCGATGGTCTGCTCCGGCAGCGGACGGTCGCGCAGGCTGGACAGCACCGCCAGCAGCACCGGCAAATCCGCCGCCGTTTCCTGCACGCGGATGCCGCCGACCACGTTGACGAACACATCCTGGTCGTACGCTGCCACGCCGCCATGCCGATGCAATACGGCCAGCAACATGGCCAGGCGGTTCTGTTCCAGCCCCAGCACGACGCGGCGCGGATTGCCCAGCGAGGATTGATCGACCAGCGCCTGCACCTCGACCAGCAGCGGCCGGGTACCCTCGCGGGTCACCATCACCGCGCTGCCCGAGGTCGGGCCCGAGTGCGCGGACAGGAAGATCGCCGACGGGTTCGGCACCTCGCGCAGCCCCTTGTCGGACATCGCGAACACGCCCAGCTCGTTGACCGCACCGAAGCGGTTCTTGAACGCGCGCAGCACGCGGAAGCGGCTGCCCGATTCGCCCTCGAAATACAGCACCGCGTCGACCATGTGTTCCAGCACGCGCGGACCGGCGATGCCGCCGTCCTTGGTGACGTGGCCGACCAGGAACACCGAGGTGGCGGTCTCCTTGGCGAAGCGCGTGAGCTTGGCGGCCGACTCGCGCACCTGGCTGACCGAGCCGGGCGCCGCAGTGAGCAGCTCGGTCCAGATGGTCTGGATCGAATCGATCACCAGCACGCGCGGGCGCATCGCCATCGCTTGCTCCAGGATCCGCTCGATGCAGGTTTCGGCCAGCGCCTGCAGCGGCTCCAGCGGCAGGCCCAGGCGCTGGGCCCGCGAGGCGACCTGCGCCAGCGACTCCTCGCCGGTCACGTAGACACTGGACAGATGCGCCCCCAGGGTGCCCAGCATCTGCAGCAGCAGGGTCGACTTGCCGATCCCCGGGTCGCCGCCGATCAGCACCACCGAGCCCTGCACCAGCCCGCCGCCAAGTACCCGGTCCAGTTCGCCGATACCGGTCTGCGTGCGTGCCTCGGTGGTCAGCGCCACCGTGGTCAGCGGCGTGATGCGCGGCGCACCGGCTGCCTGGCCGGCATAGCTGGAACGCTGCGCCCCCACCGACGCCTTCGCACCCGACGCCGGCGTCAGCACGATCTCGCTCAGCGTGTTCCATACCCCGCACTCGATGCACTGCCCCTGCCACTTGTTGTGCTCGGCGCCGCACTCGGTGCAGACATAGGCGGTCTTGGCTTTGGCCACGGGGGTTCCCGGTCGGAAGAATGATGATGACGGCGAGCTTAGCCTGCCGTCATCGCAAAGCGCGAGACACGTCGGCGCAAAACGCCGTCAGCGATCGTCCTCGACGAACAGCACGCGGCGGGTCATGCCGCAGGTGAGGTCGTAGCTGATGGTGCCGGCGTGGGCGGCGACGGTTTCCACCGGCAGTGCGGGCCCCCACAGGGTGACGCGATCGCCGACTTTCGCCGCGGGTGCGTCGCGCAGGTCCAGCGTGATCAGGTCCATCGAGACCCGGCCGATCAGCGGCACGCGCCGGTCGCCGAGCAGCACCGGCGTGCCGGCCGGTGCGCTGCGCGGGTAACCGTCGCCGTAGCCGACGGCGGCGACGCCGACGGCCATGTCTTCGGGACACGTCCAAGTGCCGTTGTAGCCGATGTGCTCGCCGCGCCGCACGTGATTGATCGCGATCAGCTGCGTGCTCAGCGTCATCGCCGGGCGAAAACCGAAATCCGCGCCACTCCTGCCGTCGACCACCGACAGTCCGTACAGCAGCCCGCCGCTGCGCACCCAGTCGCCGCGCGCGTCGGGCCAGCCGAGCACGGCGGCGGAGTTGGACAACGAGCGCGGCCCGTGCAGATCGCGCGTGGCTTCCACGAAGCGGGCGATCTGCGCGGCCGTCCGTTCGCCATCGAACACTTCGGATTCGGCGAAGTGGGTCAGCAGGCCGATCTCGGGATCGATGCCCGGCATCGCGCGCAGTTGCGCGTGCACCTCGGCGACGCGTTCGGGTACGAAGCCCAGCCGGTGCATGCCGCTGTCGACCTTCAGCCAGACGCGCAGGCGCCCGCGCACGGGCGATGCGTGCGCCAGCCACTGCAGCTGTGCGTCGTGGTGGATCACCGCCTCCAGCCCCAGCCGCTGCATTTCCACGAGGTCGCTGGCACTGTCCGGACCGGACAACACCACGATGCGCTGGCTGTGGCCCGCGGCGCGCAGGCGCAGGCCATCACCCAGCGCGGCCACCGCGAACGCATCGGCCTCGCCGTTCAGCGCGCGTGCGACCCGCTCCAGCCCATGGCCGTAGGCATCGGCCTTGACCACCGCCATCACTTTCGCGGGCGCAGCCAGCGCCTTGAGTCGCGCCAGGTTGTGGCGCAAGGCACCGAGGTGAATGGTGGCGACGGTGGTGCGACTCATGGGTGGCGGGGACCGGGGACCACTCTCACTCAAAACTCCCCACGAACGAATCGGACGCGTAGTTCACGAACTTGGTGTAGTGGCCCAGGAAGGTCAGCTTGCAGGTGTCGGTGGGGCCGTTGCGTTGCTTGCCGATGATGATCTCGGCCAGGCCCTTGTCCTGCGAATCCTTGTTGTAGTACTCGTCGCGGTAGATGAACATGATCACGTCGGCGTCCTGCTCGATCGCGCCGGACTCGCGCAGATCCGACATCATCGGCCGCTTGTCGGCGCGCTGCTCCAGCGAGCGGTTCAACTGCGACAGGGCCATCACCGGCACGTTCAACTCCTTGGCAAGCCCTTTCAGTGAACGCGAGATTTCTGAAATTTCGGTGGCGCGATTCTCCGTGTTGCCGGGCACCTGCATCAGTTGCAGGTAGTCGATCACGATCAGCCCCAGCCCGCCGTGCTCGCGATGCAGCCGGCGCGCCCGCGAGCGCAGTTCCACCGGCGACAGGCTGGGCGTGTCGTCGATGAAGATCTTCGCATCGGACAGCAGCGCGATCGCGTTGGAGACGCGCGGCCAGTCTTCCTCTTCCAGCGTGCCGTTGCGCAGATGCTGCTGATGAATGCGCCCGACCGACGAAATCAGGCGGAACGCCAGCTGCGAGGAGGACATTTCCATCGAGAACACGACCACCGCCTTCTTGCCGCCCAGTGCGGCGGTCTCGGCGATGTTCAGCGCGAAGGCGGTCTTGCCCATCGAGGGACGCGCCGCCACGATGACCAGATCCGACGGCTGCAGCCCGGAGGTGAGTGCGTCCAGATCGGTGAATCCCGTGCTGACACCGGTGAGCTGGCCGCGGTTCTCGTAGCGTTCGGTGAGCAGGCGAAAGGCATCTTTCACCGCCTCGCGCATGGAGACGGAATCCTTCTTGCCGCGCGCACCGGACTCGGCGATGTGGAACACGCGCTGCTCGGCGTTTTCCAGCACCTCCTGCATGCTTTTGCCTTCGGGCCGGTAGCCGTCCTCGGTAATCGAGGTGCCGGCATCGATCAGCTGCCGCAGCACGGATTTCTCGCGCACGATGTCGGCATACGCGCCGATATTCGCGGCGCTCGGCGTGCTGTTGGCCAGCTCGATCAGGTAGCCGGCGCCGCCGACCATCTCGGCCAGGCCGTTGCTCTCGAACCAGTCGCCCAGGGTCACCGCATCGCACGGCATGCCCTTGTTCGCCAGCTCGTTGATCGCGCGCCAGATCAGCCGATGATCCTTGCGGTAGAAATCCTGCTCGGCCAGCCGGTCGGCAACCTTGTCCAGGGCGTCCGGCGCCAGCATCAGCCCACCCAGCACCGCCTGTTCGGCATCGATGGAATGCGGCGGCACGCGCAATGCCTCGATGGCAGGGGACGAGGGCTTGCGTTCTGGCACAAAGGACATCGACTTGCCTCGGGGGGAGCAACTGCCTCACAAAGAAACGGGCCGCATTCCGACACCTGACGGATCGCGGCACTGACGCTCATCATACGCGGCACCATCTCACCCGCCGAGACAATAACCCTGTGGATAAGCTGTGTTTTGTTGTGGATAGATGCCGATACCTGCTCCGCCCGGGGGTTTGGACGGCCATGCCATAATGCGCAGTCATTCCGGAATGTTGCCTGCCATGCGCCGTCGTCTGCTCGTCACCCACGCCCTGCCCTACGCCAATGGCCCGTTGCACCTGGGCCACATGCTGGGCTACATCCAGACCGACATCTGGGTGCGCGCGCAGCGGATGATGGGCCACGAGGTGGTTTTCGTCAGCGCAGACGACGCGCACGGCACGCCGATCATGCTGGCCGCCGAGAAGGCCGGCATGACGCCGGAGGCTTTCATCGCCGGCATCCGCGCCGGCCATGAGGCCGACTTCAACGACTTCCATTTCAGCTTCGACCATTATCACACCACCCATTCGGACGAGAACCGCGAGCTGGCTTCGCTGATCTACACGCGGCTGCGCGATGGCGGCTCGATCGCCAAGCGCAGCATCCAGCAGCTGTTCGATCCGGAAAAGCAGATGTTCCTGCCGGATCGCTACATCAAGGGCACCTGCCCGAATTGCGGCACGCCCGACCAGTACGGCGACAACTGCGAACACTGCGGCGCCACCTACGCGCCCACCGACCTGATCGACCCCACCTCGGTGATGTCCGGCGCCACCCCGGTGCTGCGCGATTCGGAGCACTACTTCTTCGAGCTGTCGAAGTTCGAACCGCTGCTGCGCGACTGGTTCGCCGGCAAGTACTCGGACGGCAAGCCGGTAGCCAACAGCGGCGTGGTGGCCAAGCTGAAGGAATGGCTGGACGGCGGTCTGAAGGACTGGGACATCTCGCGTGATGCACCCTATTTCGGCTTCCCGATCCCCGACGCGCCGGGCAAATTCTTCTACGTCTGGCTGGACGCGCCGGTCGGCTACCTGGCCAGCTTCAAGGCGCTGTGCGAGCAGCCCGGGTCGAAGCTTACATTCGACGATTTCCTGGGGCCCGACAGCACCGCCGAGATGCATCATTTCATCGGCAAGGACATCATCAACTTCCACGGCCTGTTCTGGCCGGCGATGCTGCATGGCGCGGGCTTCCGCACGCCCACCGCGCTGCACGTCAACGGCTACCTCACGGTGAACGGCGCCAAGATGTCCAAGTCGCGCGGCACCTTCATCCAGGCGCGCACGTATCTCGATGCCGGCATCCATCCGGAATTCCTGCGCTACTACTTCGCCACCATGCTGAGCGATGCGCCGGTCGACGTGGATCTGGATCTGAAGGCATTCGAAGAGCGCGTCAACTCGCACCTGGTCGGCAAATGGGTGAACATCGCCAGCCGCACCGCGGGCTTCGTGCACAAGTTCTTCGACGGCAGGCTGGCCGCTCGTTTCGACGAGGAGGAAGCCCGGCGATGGCAGTGGCTGGTTTCGCACCAGGCGAACGTGCCTGCGCTGTACGACGAAGGCTCGTTCTCCGAAGTGGCCCGCACTTTCGTGATGATGGCCGACGAGGTCAATGCGTATATCGCCGCGAAAGCGCCGTGGGTCCTCGCCAAGGACGAGACCAGGCGCGATGAGCTGCATCAGGTCTGCTCGTTCGCGCTCAGTGCGTTTCGCCTGTTGTCCGGCATCCTCAAACCGGTGCTGCCCGCCACCGTGGCAGCCGCCGAGCAATTCCTCGGCGCACCCATCGTCGACTTCGACGATGCCAGTCGTGCACTGCAAGGCCATACCATCAGCGTGTTCGAGCCGCTACTCGGCCGCATCGACCCCAAGCGCATCGAGGCGATGATCGAAGCCTCGAAGGAATCGATGGGCAGCGTCACCGACGCCCCCGCACCGATCAAAGAAACCACGGAAGCCAGCAAGCCAATGAGCGAAACCACCCCCGCCAGCGCCGAGACGGCCACCATCGGCATCGACGATTTCGCCAGACTCGACCTGCGCATCGGCAAGGTGATCGTCTGCGAGTTCGTGGAAGGCTCGGACAAGCTGCTGCGCTTCGAGCTGGACGGCGGCCCGCTGGGCACGCGGCAGATCTTCTCCGGCATCCGCGCCGCCTATGGCGAACCGGAGAAACTGGTCGGCCGCAACGTGGTGTTCATCGCCAACCTGGCGCCGCGCAAGATGCGCTTCGGCCTGTCCGAAGGCATGATCCTGTCGGCCGGCGACGGCGGCAGCGACCTGTTCCTGCTCGA
>DATKVA010000036.1:0-4334 GCA_035530315.1 Rhodanobacter sp.
GGTGGACGTGCCGTTGCTGATCGAATGCGATCGCGCTGGAGTACGCGAATACTGGCGCGAGTTTTTCGCGCTGTGCGCCACCCTGGCCTGCGCGCCGATTCCGCTGGTGGCCGCGATCACCGGCCACAGCCCGGCCGGCGGTGCGGTGCTGGCCTTGTTCTGCGATTACCGGGTGATGGCGGAAGGCCCGTTCCGGATCGGCCTCAACGAAGTGCGGGTCGGGCTGATCGTACCCGATGCGATCCAGCTGGCATTGCGCCGGGTAGTCGGGCCGTATCGCGCCGAACGGCTGCTGGTCTCGGGCGCCATGATCGAGGCTGCCGAGGCGCTGGCCTGCGGTTTCGTCGATGAACTGACCGGCGTCGATCAGGTCGGCACGCGTGCCGTGCATTGGCTCGGCGAACTGCTGACGCTGCCCTCGCATGCGATGCTGACAACCCGTGCCCTGGCCCGCGCCGACCTCATCACAGCCTTCGCCGATCCGGATGCGTTGCCGCTGGACGGGTTCGTCGACGCGTTTTTCCACACGCAAACCCAGGCGGTGCTGCGGCAACTCGTGGCGCAGCTCAAGAGCAAGAAGTGACGCTGTAGGAGCGCGCTTGCGCGTTCCTACGCGAAACGGGTCAGCCCTTGGCCACCGGCCGTGCCGGGTCGCTGATCCAGCCGCTCCAAGACGGTGCATAAAGCCGCGAACCTCGCAACCCGGCATGTTCCATCGCCAGCAGGTTGTGGCAGGCGGTCACGCCGGAACCGCACATGTGCACCACGCCGGACGGGGCGACCGGACCCAGCAGTGCAAGGAACTCGTCGCGCAGTTGGGCTGGCGGCTTGAAGCGGCCGTCACTGCCGAGATTGTCGGCAAACGGACGATTCAACGCGCCGGGCACATGGCCGCCGACCGGGTCGATCGGCTCGATCTCGCCGCGATAGCGCGGCGCGGCGCGGGCATCCAGCAACAGTTGATCCGCACGATCGCGCAGTGCGGCGGGTTCGATGAGTACCTGCGTCGGCACGTAATGCAACGACAGCTCGCTCGGCATCCGTGCCGCCGGCTGACCGGCCTCGACCGGCAAGCCCGCGGCCAGCCAGGCGGCGTAGCCGCCATCCAGCACGGCAACCCCCTGCACGCCGGCCAGGCGCAGCATCCACCACAAACGCGCCGCGGCCAGCGCGCCGCCGGCCGCGTCGTAACTCACCACCTGCATGCCCGCGCGCCAGCCCCAGCGCGACAGCAGCGCGTTGAACGCCGATTCCAGCGGCAGCGGATGGCGGCCAAGGCCTTCGGCCTGCCGCGACAGGTCGGACAGGTCGCTGTCCAGGCTGGCGTAGACCGCGCCCGGAATATGACCGTCCAGATAATCGCGCCGAGCCTGCTCCGGATCGGCCAGATCGAAACGGCAATCGACGATGAGCACCTCTTCCGGCGTCAGGGCGGCGAGAGCGGATGGATCGATCAGGGTGGTCTTCAGGCTCATGAGGGCAAACGTTTCATGCTGGAGTCCAATGTTACAACCCGCGCCATGCGTTTATCTCCACCGTTTGCCCACGGCTCAAGCCAGGCCACGCTCCTAGCCCTTCGACAAGCTCAGGGCGAACGGGCTTTCGTCCTGTTTGCGAGCCCGATCAAAAGTGGCCCATCCGCTGCAGCAGATTGCACAGCATCGCGGCCGTGGCGCCCCAGATGCGATGGCTGCCGTGGACGAACTCCACCATTGGCCGTCGCTCGCCGCGGAACTCCATCGTGTAGCGGCGCAGATTCGCCGGCTCCAGGAAGAACGCCAGCGGCACTTCGAACACTTCGGCGACCTCGTCGGGTGCCGGGCGCAATTGCGCCTCGGCGGCAATGCGCGCCACCACCGGGGTGATGCAGTAACCGCTGATCGTCTCGAAACAATCCAGATAGCCCAGCGGTGTCACGAGCGCACGATCGAGGCCGATCTCCTCCTCGCTTTCGCGCAGTGCCGTGGCTACCGCATCGGCATCGCCGGGATCGCTGCGACCGCCCGGAAACGCCACCTGGCCGGCATGCGCCTGCAGGTGATCGGTGCGCAAGGTGAGTACCAGATGCGGCTGCACACCGTCGCGCAAACCGACCAGCACGGCTGCCGGGTGACGCGTGGGGTGACCGAGCAGAACGGTCATGTCGGCGTGATTCCAGGCAGGGCCCGTCGGCGGTGCCGACAGCGGCAGCAGGGCGTGCTGCAGCGTGTTCATCACGGCCGTGATGCCCTGCGCCTGCCGGTGCCTGGCTGGCAGGATTTCGTGCATGATGTAGTGCCGCTCGCTATCGCTCATCACCAGCCAGCGGCCGATCTCCACGTCCGTGCGCTGGCAGCCGATGCAATAGCCGTGATCATCCAGCCGGCAGATGCCGATGCAGGGGGTCAGCGGAAGCGTGGCGGCGAGGGCGGCATCGTCTGGCATACCCTCCCATGTTACCACCGGCGGGCGTCAAGGCTTGCCTGTGCCAGCCTTGATGTCGAGCAACTGGATATCGAATACCAGCGCCTCATTCGGACCGATCCGCGGCAGCGCACCGGCCTCCCCGTAGGCCAGCTTGGGTGGAATCACCACCTTCCAGCGGTCGCCCACGTGCATGCGTGGAATCACGTCCTGCCAGCCGGAAAGGACCGAGTTGACGACAAAGCTGACCGGAGTGCCGCGTGCCCAGGTGTTGTCGAACTCGGTGCCGTCGACCAGCATGCCGCGATAATTCACCGTGACCGTGCTGGTCACTGTCGGGCTGATCGAGCCGGAGCCTTTTTCGAGCACTTGGTACTGGATGCCCGAGGGCAGCTGCACCACGCCGGGCTGCTGCCGGTTGTGCGCCATGAAGGCCTCGCTCTTGCGCGCGTTGGCCTTGGCGATGCGCTTGAATTCAGCCAGGGCATTGGCATGCATCTGCGCATTGAGGCGTTGCAGCTGCTGCTCCATCTCCTGCATCGGCACGGCGGGACGCCGCTTGGCGTAGGCATCCTCGATCGCCCGCTGCAGCGTGGGTACGTCCACTTCCGGCTTGCCGTCGGCGAACTGGCTGCCGATCTGGTAGCCGATCGCATACGAAAGCTTCGTCTTGTCCAGCTTGCCCGTCGAGGCTGCTGCCGGCGTGCGGCCCTGCGCATGTGCCACTGCACCGAGCAGCAACACGCCAGGCAACAACCAACGCAGCTTTATCATGCCTTTCTCCATCGGGCCTTCTCTGATCGCGGCGGCGAATCCGTAGCGGGCATCCTATGCGGTTCGCGGAATTTCTGCAGCGAATGGTACCCGGGCTTGAGAAACCGGGCCGTGGCAAAGGTTCCCGCTGTTACCATCGCGATTTCACATCCCCGGGAAGCTATCCATGCCCTATCGCAACCTGCAAATCGGCAACCGCGGCGCAATACGCACGATCATCGTCGACCGGCCCGACAAGCTCAATGCACTCGATCGCGACACGATCAACGAGTTGACCATCGCTTTTGCACAGGCTGCACAGGACGATGCCGTGCGCGTCGTGGTGTTGACCGGCGCCGGCGAGAAGGCGTTCGTCGCCGGTGCCGACATCGCCGAAATGCACAGCTACACGCCGGTGCAGGCGCAGGCTTTCTCGCGCGCCGGCCAGCGTTTGATGAGCGCGATCGAACGGCTGGGCAAACCGGTCGTCGCACGGATCCAGGGCTTCGCGCTGGGCGGCGGCATGGAACTGGCCATGGCCTGTCATCTGCGCGTGGCCAGCGAGAAGGCGAAGTTCGGCCAGCCGGAAATCAACCTCGGCCTGATCCCCGGCTTCGGCGGCACCCAGCGCCTGCTGCGGCTGGCCGGCCGCGGGGCGGCGCTGGAGCTGTGCCTGACCGGAAGCGTGATTGGCGCGCAACGCGCTTTCGAACTGGGCCTCGTCACCCGCCTCGTACCGCCCGAGACACTGGACGAGATGGTTGATGCGCTGGCCGATCAACTCGCCGCCGCCGCGCCGCTGGCCGCCGCCGGCATTCTCGATGCCGTGCTCAACGGCGGCGAAACGGCGATCGATCAAGGACTGGAATTCGAGACGCAAGCCTTCGCGCTGGCATTTTCCACCGAGGACATGCGCGAAGGGACCAGCGCGTTCCTGGAAAAGCGCAAGGCCGAATTCAAGGGTCGCTGAACGCTGGTCGGCGGGATGGCTTTTGTGGGAGCGGCTTCAGCCGCGATGCTCTTGGTTTGGTCAGAGCAAGCTCATCGCGGCTGAAGCCCACAAAAGCATTCGCGCACAGGGTGCGCTCCTACAGGCTGCGGGGCGTCAGCCGAGGACCACGCGAAGCCGATGTGTCTGGCCGTCATCCAGCAGCGCGATCGCCGTGCCGGCGTCGAGC